>JBDTVN010000170.1:0-3588 GCA_040007155.1 Chloroflexota bacterium | reverse complement strand
GCGAACTCGCCCAGGTGGTACGAGTTGTGGTTGCCGATGATCATCAGGCCGCGCAATGGGGTGTGACCGGGCGTTCCGGTAAGGACCGCGGTTAGATCGCGGCTCTCGTCAAGGCAGATCGTCTCCATCTCGCGCAGGTCGGCCTTGAAGCCCGCGAGTGACTTGGCGAATCCAGCCTCGTCGGTCTCCGAGTGAGGGTCGGGCCAGTAGCCAACCGGCCAGTCGGGCGATTCGTGCCCAGTCGGATCTTGTATGTAGCGCAGCATGTCCCACTGGGTGATGCGCAGGTGTTCGACCAGGTGCCACGGCGTATAGGTCACGTTGGGCGCGCGCTGGTTGATCGCCCAAGCCGGGAGATCGGCCACGGCGGCATCAAAGGACATGTGCGCCTGGCCGCCGCGCAACAGCTGAACGAGCTGGCTACGGAGTTCGTCGGTCATGCGCCCATCGTGTGGGCCACCGGGCTAGGCGGCGAAAGTTCTATTGGCAGGCTGGATCGGAAGGAGGTGTCGTGGGGCAGGGCGTAGGCGAAGGCGTCGGCGCGGTTGACGGCGTCGGCGCGGTTGACGGCGTCGGCGCCGGTGACGGCGTCGGCGAAGGCGCCGCCGTCACGGTCACGTTGTCCGACGCCTGGTTCGAGCCGTTCCCGTTAGTAACTTTCAGCGTCACGTTCCATGGGCCGGGGTTGGCGTACGTGTGGCTCGGCGAGGCCACGGTGCTGTGGACACCGTCACCGAAGTCCCAGTCGTAGGTCAGATTGCTGCCAGTGCTCGCATCGAAGAACTTGGCCTTCAGGTTTCCCTTGTCCGTCCAGGTGAAGGCGGCATGCGGAGCTGTGGGCGAGTTGGTCGGGCCTGGAGTGGGGGTCGGATTGTGGCTCGGGCCCGGAGTCGGGGTCGGGGTGCCACCGCCACAGTTGGGCAAGCCTTGCTGCTGCGGGATCCTTGTGCCCGATGGCGGGTCGCTGTTACAGCGGCCGACGAGCACGATGACGTCCACCTTCGAGTAATGCGAGCCGTATGTGTCCTGGTGGATGACGGCGCCGTTAGCGTCGCGCACGGTGCGCGTCACGACGGCGTCAAAGCCGTCCACCAGGTAGTCATCCGTGGCGGCGGTCACGCGCGGGGCGAGAGTGTTCGTGAACTCGTAGAACGCTGCTGCCGTCACCGCGTTCGTGACGACGGGGTCCGCAATGGCCACCGTTCGCCCATCTGGCACTCCCCAGACCTGGAAAGTTACCGCGCGCTTCGCGTTGATGCTCTTGATCACGATCGGGTACTTGCTGTCGTTAGTGAAGGTCATGTTCTTGACGGAGCTGCCGCTGACCCAGATGGTCGCGTCAAGCCCGATCGGGTAGCGGCTGATGTAGTAGGCGTGGTTGTAGCGCGCGCCCATCCGGAAGCCCGCGCGCAGTGCCGCGTTGAACATGGTCGTCGACGCCGAGCACAGGCCGCCGCCGAGCACGCCATCAGCCTTGATATGGCCGTGGATGAGGGCCGCGCCGTCGCCATAGCCGTTGGCCACGGTGAAGGGGCCGGTGAGGCTGACGAAGTCGAACAACTGGCCGGGCTGGATGACAGTGCCGTCAATGAGCGTTGCCGGGCGGCGGATGTTGACGCCGTCGCCGTTGAAGTGGCTGGGGATGTAGTGCGTCGTCCAGGAGCCGAGCAGCCGCACGTTGCCCGCCTGTGCCTGCGCCTCAGCGGTGGTGAGGTCGGGCTCAGTCGCGATGACGCTCAACAGAATGGTCGGGACCGGACCGGTCGCCGCTGCCAGCGCGGTCTCGATCTGCGTCACGGCCGTGGCCGCGTCGATCGCATAGCCGGTCTGGCTGGGGATGACGACCGGCTCAGCGCCGTCGCCGAAGTGCCACTTGGCGTCGACTGCGGGCTGATCGACCTGGGTCTTGATCGTGTTGATGTAGGCGGTGACCGCGGAATCGTCGACGGTCAGCGTCCAAACGCCGGGCGTCGTCTGCTCGAGCTGCACCCAATTGCGCAGCGTGGCGCTGTCAACGACGAATATCTGGCCACCGGCATTGATTGTCAGAGCCGAGTTGGTGACGGCCTGCGCGTGGTCGATGGCGGCCTGGGCGGCTGCCGAGTTGATGTCGGCCGGGACGGAAGTGGCCTGGACGTCAAGCACCTGGTCTTCCGGATTGCCGTTGGCCATAAGGGTGCCCGCGCCGGCGAGCACGGTCGCCCCGTCGACCGACTGGCCGTCAATGGCCGACGTCAGGACGTACTGGCCGTTCTCATAGGTGATGGTCGCGTTGACGGGCGCCGCCTGGGCGGTCGCGACGAAGTCATTGACCTGCTGCGCGAGCGCGTCGGCGTTGTAGGTGGTGACCGCGTCAACTGCGCCGCCGGCGGAGGCAAATGCGGCCTGGATGGTCGCGTCGAGATCGTAAGCGCGGCCGACCGAGGCGTACGTCACGTCCTGGCTGAGCGCGCCGATGTTGATCGTGAGCTTGCCGGCGCTGATGTCGGGCAGGCCATTGGCAAGCGCGATGCGCGCGTCGTCCTGGTTCATGCCACCAACACCCACGCCATTCACGGTCACGCCGGCTGGGATGGTGCCGTCCGTGCTGACGGGCGCAGGCGTGGGCGTGGACGTGCTCTGCGGGGTGGGCGGGTTGCCCGCGCAGGCAACGAAGATGATGGTCGCGAGCATGGCGGTCAGCGCGATGCCAAAGACAACGGCAAAGGGCCGCCATGGGTTGGCGGCGCGGCGGTTGTGGCGGACAGGCGGCATCGTCGGGGCGTGATTAGTTGTCAATTTGAACCTCAAACTGCGCCAGCGAGGCTTGCTTGCTGCCCGGCACGGCGGCGGCGAGCTTCCTCTGGTACCTGGTCTCTGGCGTGATAACTGCTGCGGACAAGCGGGCCGGATTCAACGTGCTTGAAACCCAAGGCCAGCGCTTCAGTCCTCATGTCCTGAAATTCGCTGGGTTCATAGTAACGCTCAAGGGGCAGATGTTGTTCCGACGGGCGCAGGTACTGGCCGATGGTCAGGACGTCGCAGTCGACCCCGCGCAGGTCGACAAACGCCTGGTGAAGCTCTGCCCGAGTCTCCCCAAGGCCGACCATCAGGCTTGATTTCGTGTTCACAGTGCCGTCCCGTCCCGCGATTTCCCGAGCCATTTCCTTGGCGCGCTGCAACACCTCGAGCGAGCGTCCGTAGCGCGCGCGCTTGCGGACTGGCTTCTGAAGGCGCTCAACGGTTTCAAGGTTGTGGTTGAGGATGTCAGGCTGAGCCTCCATAACGGTCCGCAATGGCGCATCGCTGCCATTGAAATCAGGTATCAGCACTTCGACGCCCATGGAAGGTACGGCGTGACGGAGCTGGCGGATCGTCTCAGCAAAAATGTGCGCGCCGCCATCAGGGAGGTCGTCTCTTGCAACACTCGTGACCACGACGTGCTCGAGATGCATCTGGGCGATCGCCTCAGCGACGCGCGCGGGTTCGTCCTCGTCGTTCCACGTTGGCCGGCCGGTCTTGACGGCGCAGAAGCCGCAGGCGCGGGTGCAGACGTCGCCCAGGATCATGATCGTCGCCGTGCGCTGGTCCCAGCACTCCCCGATGTTG
>JBDTVN010000169.1:0-3606 GCA_040007155.1 Chloroflexota bacterium | reverse complement strand
ATCGAGAAGATCGAGGTCGTGCGCCACGGTGTGGCGCGCCGGGCGCAGCTGTACTTCCTGCGCAAGCGCGTCGGCAAGGCCGCTTCACTGCGCGAGCGCCGGCCCTCCTAGAGCCCGCGAGTCCGCGTCGCAGCCATTGGCGCGACGGACTAACCTTCGCCGCGATGGGGGTTTTCAACCCGACACGGCGGCTCGAGAACCAGCTCCAGCGCGAGCGCGGTTTTCGCGTGATCCTCGGTCTTGATGAGGTCGGTGTCGCGCCCTCGTGCGGTCCGGTCGTGGCCTGCGCCCTGGCGATGCCCTTGGACAAGCGCTTCATCTCAGGCGTGCGCGACTCGAAGATGCTCTCCGCCGCACAGCGTGAGCGCCTGGCCCGCAAGATCCTGCGCCAGGCCCTGACGATCGGCATCGGCGCGGCGTCGGTGCGCGAAATTGACCAGCTCAACATCTACTACGCGACGATCCTCGCGATGAAGCGCGCCGTCACGCGCGCCGGCGCCCATGACTTCGTGATCGTCGACGGCCGCCACATCCGCGGTTTCGAGGAGCATGTCGGCCCGTACCAGGCGGTCATCGATGGCGACGCGCGGGTTTACGCCATCTCGTGCGCCTCGATCATCGCCAAGGTCACCCGCGACAAGCTCATGCACAAGCTGGCGCTGCGCTATCCGGGTTACGGCTGGGAGCACAACGCGGGCTACGCCACGCCCGACCACCGCGCTGGCATGGCGACTCTGGGAGTAACCCCGCACCACCGTCGCTCCTTCATCACGACTCAGCGCGTCCTGGCCGGCGAGCAGACGAGTTTCGACCTGCTCGAAGAGCGGCGGCCTCAATCCCTGCCTGAATTGGTGGCCCTCACCGCGTAAGCCGCTGATAAGGGACCGGCGCTAGCGTCACGGCGTGAAGACGGCACGCCAACAAGCCGGACGCCTGGCTGAGGAGGAGGTCGCGGCCCACCTCGAGCGGAGCGGCTGGCGGCTGCTGGGGCGCAACGTGGTCGTCGGCCGCGACGAGATCGACATCCTCGCGATCGACCCTGGTCCGCCGCCGCAACTCGTCTTCGTGGAAGTGCGCAGCGCCACGAGCGATCGCTTCGGCAGTCCGGAGGAGCGTGTCGACCGGGCCAAGGTCGCCCATCTGTACCGTGCGAGCCGCGCCTTGACAGCCGCTCACGGTCTGCGCAGGCGGGTGGATCTGGTCGTAGTCGATCGGCGCTCGGGTCGGTCGGTGGTCCGTCATCTGCGTTCGCTCGAGCCCGGGTGAGGGCCTGGCGCAGGCACTTCAGGTAACATTCCACAGGCCGCTAGACGGCCAGCGCCCACAAGGCGCCATCACACACGCGTGCTGCTCCCCGCAAGGTGCCTTTGGGGCTCAAGGCCACAAAGGTTGCGGAATAAGGACACACGCGGAGGTACAACCGAACTTCAGGAGGTTCTGCACCCCGTGGCAATGCCCAACGTGTCCATGCGCCAGCTGCTTGAGGCCGGCATTCACTTCGGCCACCAGACACGCCGCTGGAACCCGAAGATGAAGCGCTACATCTTTGCCGAGCGCAATGGGATCCACATCATCGACCTGGCCAAGACGGTCAAGGGTCTCGAAGAGGCCCTCGAGTTCGTGCGCCAGACGGTCGCGCAGGGCGACACTGTCCTGTTCGTCGGCACCAAGAAGCAGGCGCAGGAGCCGATCTCCGAAGAGGCGACACGTTCCGAAATGCCCTATGTCAACCAGCGCTGGCTGGGCGGCATGCTCACCAACTTCGTGACTATTCGCAAGCGCGTTGGCCTGCTCGATCAGCTCGAGGCACGCCAGCAGAACGGCGAGTTCGAACGGATCACCAAGAAGGAAGCCAGTGTCCTGACCGAGGAGATGAACAAGCTCCAGCGCACACTCGGCGGCATCCGCAAGATGCGCCGTCTCCCGGGCGCGATGTTCGTGATCGACCCGCAGCGCGAGCACATCGCCGTGACTGAGGCACGCAAGCTCGAGATCCCGGTCATCGGCACCGGTGACACGAACGTAGATCCGGACATGCTCGACTACGTCATCCCAGCCAACGACGACGCGATCCGCGCCATTCGGCTGCTGTGCTCGCTTATCGCCGACGCTGCCGCCGAGGGCGGTCGCGAGCGCGCAGCGCGCCCCGTCGACGAGCCGGTTGCCGCGATAGAAGAGCAGGAAGAGGCGAGTGAGGAGATGATCGCCGCGCTGGCCGCTGGCGGCACGTTCAGCTTCGAGCCCGAGCCCGAAGAGGAGGAGCTGCTGCCGGCCGATCGCGCGGTGGCAGCCGAGGAGCCCGAGGAGGAGGCTGAGCCGGCCGTGGCGCGTGCCGCCGCGGCACGTCCCGCCCCTCGAGCCGCAGCGCGCCCAGGTGCGCCCAAGACGGGCGCAGCTCGCAAGCCTGCGCTGGCCAAGGACAAGGACCGCGACAAGTCGAGCGCGAAAGAGGATGAGGAGGCGGCCAGCTGATGGCTGACATCGACCCCAAAAACGTCAAGGAGCTGCGCGAGCGCACGGGCGCAGGGATGATGGACTGCAAGAACGCACTGGTAGAAACCGGTGGCGATCTTGAAAAGGCGATCGCCCTGATCCGCGAGCGCGGCCATGCCACCGCGGCCAAGAAAGCCGGTCGCGACGCGCGCGAGGGCACGATCGCCAGCTACATCCATGCGGGTGGTCGGCTGGGAGTGCTCATTGAAGTCAACAGCGAGACTGACTTCGTGGCGCGCAACGAGGAATTCCAGAAGCTGGTCAGAGACCTTGCGATGCAGGTCGCCGGCCTCGCGCCGACCTACACCTCGATCGAGTCCATCCCCGAGGCAGATCTGGAAGCCAAGAAGGCCGACCTGATGGCCAACGAGGACATCCACAAGAAGCCCGAGAACATCCGGCCGCAGATCATCGAAGGCCAGCTCAAGAAGTGGTACCAGTCGGTCGTTCTGTACGAGCAGCCGTTCCGCGATACCGACCAGAAGGTCGGCGATCTGATCACCGAGGCCATCGCCAAGATCGGTGAGAACATTCGCGTACGGCGCTTCGTGCGTTACCAGTTGGGAGAGGACATTTGAGCGAAGCCGTCGCCGATCCGGTGACGGGCTCCACGGCCGGCGCCACAGACGCCGTTCGCTATGGCCGGATTCTGCTCAAGATCAGCGGCGAGGCGCTCCTCGGGCAGGGCTCGTATGGCGTCGATCCGGATGTGTGCGTGTTCATCGCGCACCAGGTCCGTGAGGTCCAGCAACTGGGTGTTCAGGTCGCGATAGTCGTCGGCGGCGGCAACATCTTTCGCGGCCTCGCCGCAAGCGCCAAGGGTATGGACAGGGCAACGGGCGACTACATCGGCATGCTCGCCACGGTGATGAACGGCCTGGCGCTGCAGGACGCGCTCGAGAAGTCCGGCGTGCCGACGCGCGTCATGTCGGCAATTGCCATGAACGAGGTGTGTGAGCCGTACATCCGCCGACGCGCCGTGCACCATCTCGAGAAGGGCCTGGTGATCATCCTCGTCGCCGGCACGGGCAACCCCTACTTCACGACCGATACCGCGGCGGCACTGCGCGCGGTTGAAATCGGCGCCGAGGTGCTGCTCAAGGCGACCAAGGT
>JBDTVN010000168.1:0-3616 GCA_040007155.1 Chloroflexota bacterium | reverse complement strand
TGGCGCGCTACTTCCGCGAGCACGGCCACATCATGCGTTTCATCGAGTACATGGACGTTGGCCACACCAACGGCTGGCGGATGGACGATGTGGTGCCCCAGAGCGAAGTGATCGCGCGCATTGACGCCGAGATGCCGTTGGTCGCCCTGACGCCGAACTATCCGGGCGAGGTCGCCGACCGCTGGGCGTACCGCGATGGCAGCGGCGAAGTCGGGGTGATCGCGTCGGTCACACAACCGTTCTGCGCCGATTGCTCCCGCGCCCGACTGACCGCCGACGGCCAGCTCTACACCTGTCTCTTTGCCAGCACCGGACACGACCTGCGCACGGCGCTCCGCGCAGGAGCCTCAGACGGGGCCCTGACCGACCAGGTAGCGGCAATCTGGCTTGGGCGCGACGATCGTTACTCGGAGTTGCGTACACGCGCCACAACCGGTGGGCGCGACCTGCCCGTGGTCGACCCCGGGCGCGTGGAGATGTCGCGCATCGGCGGCTGACATACCCGAATCACCGCAAAAATGCTGCGGCGCCACCGCCGCCGATTGCTATCCTGTTTTCCCGAGCCGATCGCTGGGCAACCCAGAGAGGAAAGTCGGCCGCCACATTGCTCGACGACCGTTACGACGTCGACGCACAGGAGGAGAGAGACAGCGTGGGTATGAATCAGCCCAGCCAGCCCGCCGGTGGGCAGCCGCCCGCGGCGCCACCGCCGGTGGCGCCACCGCCGTCCGGCAGTGGCATGCCGTCGTGGACGAACAACCTGACGGGGCGCGGCACACAGCCCGGACCCGGCGGCGTCGCCCTCGCGGACTTCACTGATCGCGCCATCGCGGCGTTTGTTGACTTCTTGATCATCGGCATCATCGGCGTGATCGTGTCGAGCATCATGACCGGCATCCTTGGCGACCAACTGCTCGGCGGCATCTTCGGCAACTACAAGGTGCCTTCGCTCGTGAGCAGCCTCGCGACCGTCGTGATCATGCTCATCGTGAGCGCCGCCTACTTCGTGGGCATGTGGACGCGCATGAATGGCGCGACCGTCGGCATGCGTGTCATGAAGCTCAGCGTGCGCGACGCCGCGTCCGGCGCGATGGTCACTCAGCCCCAGGCGATCAATCGCTGGCTGGTGCTGGGCGCGCCGTTTGCGCTGTCATCGATCTATGGCTGGGGCATCGGCCTCATCCTGTCGATCGTCCTGTTGGTCTACTTCCTGTACCTCGTCTACACGACCGCGTCGAGCCCGACCCGCCAGGGTTTCCACGACACGTTCGCCAAGACCGTCGTCGCCAAGGGCTAAGCCCCGGGGCGCAGGCCCGCCAACGTCACCAATGCAGGGGCCTGCCGCGCGAGCGGTGGGCCTCTCGCTTTTCCACATCGCCCCGGCACGAATGTGGATAGTTCCCGGGTCACGGTCTTGATTCGGTGGATAAGCGGCGTTGACCAGCCAACTGACCAGCCCTAACTTAGGTCTTGCCCGGAGGGGCCGCGAGACGCTCGAGCGCTGAGATCACATCAAAGGCGAAACGAGGCTCGGCGGGTCTCTCCGGGCGTTTTTGTGTGTCTCGCGCCCAGCCCGCGGTGCGATATCGTCGGCCGCGATGAGCACGCCCACTTTCACTCAGCGCCTTGATCAGCTCGAGCCTGTCGTCCGCGCCGCGACGGACCTGGTTCCGCGAGTCGGCATCGTCCTCGGCTCCGGACTTGGCGGCCTCGCCGATGCACTTACTGACTCCGTCGCGGTGCCATTCGCCGAGCTGCCCGGTTGGCCAGCCGCGTCGGCGCCGGGCCACGCGGGTCGGTTACTGCTGGGCAAGCACGACGGTGTGCCTGTCGTCTGCCTGCAGGGCCGCCTTCACCTGTACGAGGGCAACTCGGAGCGCCTTGTAGTCGAGCCGGTGTTGCTGATGCGCCGCCTGGGCGCGCAGGTAATCGTCCTGAGTAATGCGGCGGGCGGCATCCGTGTCGACTGGCCGGCCGGCACGCTGATGCTCATCACCGACCACCTCAACCTGACCGGCCGCTCTGCCCTGATCGGCGCGAACGACGACGCGCTTGGGCCGCGCTTTCCTGACTTGACGCATGCCTGGAGCCCACGCCTGGGCGAGCTCATGCGTCGTGCGGCCGCCCAAGAAGGCGTGACGCTCGAAGAGGGCGTCTACGCGGGCTTGACCGGACCCACGTATGAGACTCCGGCCGAGGTGCGAATGCTCCGGACGCTCGGCGCCGACGCGGTCGGGATGTCGACGGTCCTCGAGGCCATCGCCGCGCGCTGGGCCGGGGCGGAAGTCGTGGGCGTGTCCCTGATCACAAATCCGGGCGCCGGCATCACCGGTGAACCGTTGACTCATGAAGAGGTGCTTGCCGCGGCGGCTGCGGCCAGCGCGCGCTTTCAGGCGCTCGTCAGCCGCTTTACGGCGCTGGCGGGATTGGCTGACTCGGCGGCGCCGGGCTGATCGCCGCCCAGCCAACGAGGGGTCGATCACCAGTTGGTTGCCAGCGGATCCATGTGACCAGCGCGCCGATGGCTGTGCCGATCAGGTCAGTCGCCAGATCGGCTTCGGTGTCCTTGTCGGTCAGCTGCAGAGCGCGCAGGCCCAGTGCCTGGCCAACGTACTCCATCACCTCCCACGCGACGCCGCCAGCCATGCCAGCGATGACGACGATGCCCGTCGCCTGAACACGTGTCCGGATGTGGGGCGAAATGACGGCACCAAACAGGCCGCTCAGCGCCGCGCTGTTGCCTAAGTGGACGAGATCATCCAGCCGATCGGCGTCGTAGATGCCCAGGGCGTTGCCGGCCGCATCGACGAAAAGGGGCACGGACAGCGCGAGGTCCGCCCCGGCAGGGTAGGGGCGCGTTCGACCGTGGAATAGCCACACGACTGGCACGAGGGCGAGGCCTGCGAAGTAGCCGATGGCGCGGAGGCGCATGCCCTTGCCTTTGAAGCGCGAAGTCTCAGAGTGAACTACGCCGTCCATGGCGAACGCGGCCGTCGCCGCCTTGATCGCCGCGAGTGCCACCAGCGCCAGCCGATGTACGAGTCCCGGCATCGCGCCTCGCGGACGCGGGTCCGCGCTCACTCTGCCGACTCTGCGTTCCCCGCGCCGGTCACACTGTTGGGAGGTCACGCCCCGCAGCTTTCGCGCCCTGTTTCTTCTCGGCCCAGGCTGCGAGGACGTTGTCCTTGTGCGGCCGTATGGGGCAGTGCTCGTCGCGGTTGCGGTCCTCGTCGCAATAGCCAAGGGGCACGCACTTGGGCGCGAGGAATGAGCCCAGGAACGGCGAGACGCTGAACACCTCGTGGCGGATGAGCTGGAAGAGCCGGCGTATCTCCCACTGGGCCATCGTGCACAGGCGCAATCCGGACATGTGGATCAGCGAGCGCAGATTGGCAGTCATGATCAGGTTGGTGCGCGTCGCGTTGGGCATCACGAAGCGAGCGTCCTCGCCCGGGATGCCGGCCTCGAGCATCTCGCCGTAGAGGGCGAGGGAGTCGTCCATCTGCGCGGTGAAGTGCTCGCGCATCTCGGGCGGCGCGTCCTGGAGCGAGCCCGGCACCATGTACGACGGCTTCTTGTAGTTCAGGTAGCGCTGCGACTGCTGGTCGAACGCGAC
>JBDTVN010000167.1:0-3622 GCA_040007155.1 Chloroflexota bacterium | reverse complement strand
CCTTGAAGTCGAAGCGCGAACGGTCGTTGTCGACCATCTGGCGCTGATTGAGTGTTGTCATAATTCTGAGTCACATTATCGGAATTCCGCCGAGAACCGTCAACGGCAGGGTCCGGAGCGTGGTTATGGGCCTGGTTGCCGTACCGTTTACGGCGTGAGCCGTGAAGCCGAAGAGCTCAATCGGCGCCTCTTGCGCGCCCGTGACGCGATGGACCGCGCCTACGCCGAGCCGCTCAACGTCGCCGCGGTGGCCGCGGTCGCGCACACCTCAGCGGCGCATTTCAGCCGATCCTTCCGCGCAGTCTTTGGCGAAACGCCGCACCACTACCTCCAGCGCCGACGCGTCGAAAGGTCGATGTTTCTACTGCGCGAAACCAATCGCGCCATTACCGAAATCTGCCTCGACGTGGGATTTAACAGCCTGGGCACGTTCAGCCGCACATTTCGCGCGATCGTCGGCCTGCCGCCGTCGCAGTACCGGACCGAAAACGGGCCGATGCTCGCGCCGGGCTGCGTGCAGATGATGGCGATGCGGCCACTGGGTTTGAGCAGTTTTGGAGAAGCCTCCGACGTGTCGGCGGCCTAGCATTTGGCAATGATCACCAAGTTCAACGTCGCGACGATCTGGGTCCTCGACAAGCAGGCGGCGCTCGACTTCTACGTCGACAAGCTCGGGCTTGAAGTGGGTTCAGACGTCAAGCAGGGCGAGTATCGGTGGCTGACCGTGCACGTCCCCGGGGACACTGGCGTCGAGCTCTCGCTAGAGCAGCCTGGGCCACCCATTCACGATGACGCTACCGCCGACCAGCTGCGCGATCTCATCACCAAGGGCGCCCTGAGCGGCCTCGTGCTCCACACGGACGACGCACGCAGTCTCTTCGAGACGCTCAAGGCGCGCGGCGTAACCGACTTCACCCAGGAGCCGACCGAGCATTTCTACGGCACCGATATGGGCATTCGCGATCCATTTGGCAATGGCATCCGCATCCTGGAGCGCAAAAAGCCCGCCCGCAAGGCGACCGCTGGAAAGGGAAACTGAGAATGGCAACTACCAAGACCGCCAAGACCGCCAAGTCGGCCCTATCAGACTCTGAAAAAACAGCACTGAAAGAAACCGTGCGCGAGCGCAAGGCTGAGGAGAAGCGCGGCGTCAACCGCGAGGCCGGGCTGAAGGACCTGCTCGCCAAGATGGCCCAGATGCCGCAATCGGACCGCGTCATCGCCGAGCGCATCCATGCGGTCGTTTCGAAGGTCGCGCCAGAGCTCTGGCCAAAGACCTGGTATGGCATGCCTGCCTGGGCCAGTGACGGCAAGGTCGTCTGCTTCTTCAAGGCCGCCGACAAGTTCAAGACGCGCTATGCGACGTTCGGCTTCGAGGAAGACGCACGTATCGACGACGGCACGATGTGGGCGACTTCGTGGGGCATCACGAAGCTCAGCGCCGCCGACGAGGCCAAGCTCGCCGCACTCGTCAAGAAGGCGGTCGGTTGAGCAAACCGGGGGACTGGGGCGCTATCGAGGTTCGCGGCGCGCGCGAGAACAATCTGCGCGACGTAAGCCTCGATATCCCCAAGCGACGCCTGACTGTCTTCACCGGGGTTTCTGGTAGCGGCAAGAGCTCGCTCGTCTTCGACACGATCGCCGCGGAGTCGCAGCGGCTGATCAACGAGACGTATAGCTCGTTCGTCCAAACATTCATGCCCACTCTCGCGCGGCCCGATGTGGATTCGCTCGACGGTCTCACCACGGTCATCGCGATCGACCAGGAGCGGATGGGCGCCAATGTCCGCTCGACAGTGGGCACGGTGACTGACGCCAACGCCCTGCTGCGCGTCCTATGGAGCAGGCTGGCCAAGCCCCACATCGGCGGCCCGCAGGCGTTCTCCTTCAACACGCCATCGGTCAGCGGCGCCGGGGCGATCAAAGTCGAGCGTGGCCACGGCGAGACGGTCAGGAAGTCGTTCAACATCCAGGGCGGTATGTGCCCGCGCTGTGAGGGCATGGGTGTCGCCAACGACATCGACCTGACGCAGCTGTTCGATGAGAAGAAGTCGCTCGCCGGTGGCGCGCTGAAGATCCCGGGCTATACCGCCGACGGCTGGGCGGTGCGCATCTTTGGCGGCGTGGTCCCACTCGATGTGCCGATCAATAAGTTCACCACCAAGCAACGCCAGGACTTCCTCTATGGCGAGCCGCGCAGAGTGCGCCTCGAGGGCATCAACCTGACCTACGAAGGTCTCGTGCCCAAGATCCAGAAGTCGATGCTCTCGAAGGATGTCGAGGCGCTCCGGCCGCACATTCGGGCATTCGTTGAGCGCGCCGTGACCTTCACGGCATGTCCCGAGTGCGCAGGCACGCGCCTGTCCGCTGCGGCGCGCTCGGCCAAGATCAAGGGCATCAGCATCGCCCACGCGTGCGCGCTGCAGATCAGCGATCTTGCCAATTGGATCCGCGACTTAAAGGAGCCGAGCGTCGCTCCGCTGTTGGCAAACCTGCAACACCTCTTCGACGCGTTCGTCGAGATCGGTTTGGGTTACCTATCGCTCGATCGCGCGTCCGGCACCTTGTCCGGCGGCGAGTCGCAGCGGACGCGCATGATCCGCCACCTCGGTTCAGCGCTGACGGACGTCACCTATGTCTTTGACGAGCCGACGATCGGGCTCCACGCGCACGACGTCGAGCGGATGAACTCGCTCCTGCGCTCGCTCAGCGACAAGGGCAACACAGTGCTCGTCGTTGAGCACGACCCTGAGGTCATCCGCATCGCCGATCACGTCGTGGACATGGGCCCCGGCGCCGGCCCGCATGGCGGCAATGCCGTGTTCCAGGGGACCGTCGCGGGTCTACAGAAATCCAATACCGCAACTGGCCGGCATCTGGACGCGCGGCAGGAGATCAAAGCGACACCACGCAAATCGCGCGACGGAATCGCGATCCGTCATGCCCGGCTGCACAACCTCAAGGACGTGAGTGTCGATGTGCCGCTCGGCGTGTTCGTGGCCGTCACCGGCGTGGCCGGCTCCGGCAAGAGCTCGCTCATTCACGGCTGTATGCCCCGAACCGAACCCAGCGTCACCGTCATCGACCAGTCGGCCATCAAGGGCTCGCGCCGGTCGAACCCCGCCACCTACACGGGCATCCTCGATCCCATCCGCAAGGCCTTCGCCAAGGCGAACGGCGTCAAGGAGTCACTGTTCAGCGCCAACTCGGAGGGTGCGTGCCCGGCATGTAACGGGCTGGGCATGATCTACACCGATCTCGGGTTCATGGCCACGGTCGCGAGCGTGTGCGAGGTGTGCGAGGGCCGGCGCTTCACCGACGAGGTGCTGGCCTACCAGCTCCGCGGAAAGAGCATCGTTGACGTCCTGGCGATGTCAGTCGAGGAGGCGCGCGATTTCTTCACTGAAAAGCCTGTCCGACAGATGCTGGATCGACTCGTGGATGTCGGCCTGGGCTACATCTCCATGGGCCAGGAGTTGAACACGCTGTCAGGCGGCGAACGTCAACGGCTCAAGCTCGCGATCGAGATGGGCACCGACACCGACGTCTACGTTCTCGACGAACCGACCACCGGCCTGCACATGCAGGACGTCGAGAACCTGGTTGGCCTGCTGGATCGCCT
>JBDTVN010000166.1:0-3659 GCA_040007155.1 Chloroflexota bacterium | reverse complement strand
TCGATCAAGGTCTACCTGAAGGCCAATACGTCCCAGCTGTTGCGCGCCGTGATCTACCTCAAATGGCTGCGTAACGGCTCAACAGAGGGGTGGAGCAAGGCACGAATGGAGTTCTACGGCGTGAAGTGGACAGTCGGCGCGTCCGACTACGTGTACCAGGATGCCTGCGACGGAATGGCCGACTAGGAGCTCAAGCCACTCCCCGGGCATCCAGCGCGCGGCCCCAGCGCAGGCCGCGTACCGCCACTAGCGCCGCGACCGCGGCTATCACGAGCACGGCCGCCGCGGCGATCGATGCCTCGAGATTCGTCGACTGGAATTCGCCGTACACGACGAGTGGCAGGGTCTGCGTCCGGCCTTCGATCGCACCGGCGAGCATGATCGTTGCGCCGAACTCGCCCAGCGCTCGCGCCCAGCTGGTGACGATGCCCGCGGCGAGTGCGGGCGCGGCCTGGGGGATCGTCACGAACTGCAGGACGTGCCGCTCGGTGGCGCCGTCAACGCGCGCCGCGTCCTCGAGCTCGCGCTCTACACCGGCGATCCCGGCGCGAGCGGCGCGAATGAAAAACGGCGCCGCGACAAAGAGCTGCGCCAGGATGACCGCGAACGTGGTGAAGGGCAGCGACACGCCGATCGCGGCGAGCGGCTCGCCCAGCAATCCGCGTCGTCCAAATGTGAGCAGCAGCGCCAGGCCCGCGACTGACGGCGGCAGCACGATCGGCAGATCGACTATCGCCTCGAGCAATGCGCGACCGCGGAACCGCGCCCGCGCCAACACGACGGCGAGCGGAAAGCCCAGCACCAGGACGAGACCCACGGCAATCGTCGTCGTGATGGCGCTCAACACGAGCGCGTCGAGCACCGCGGAACTGGCCACGGCCGCGAACACCGATCCGGACACGACCGCTCGACCGATCAAGACGATGACCGGCAAGCCCAGAAAAATCACCGCCGGGACTCCGAGCAGAGCCAGGCGGCGCGACGCCGCGTTTGCTATGGCGCGGTCCCAAACCCGTGCGCGGCCAGCATCGTCTGGGCGTCGGCGCCACGCAGCCACGCCAGAAACTCGACCGCCAATGCGGGAGCAATCGAGTTCTTGATGGCGACGGCGCCGTACGTCGCGACGACGTTCGCATCGGCCGGCACATCAATCGAGGTCACGCCAGTCCCATCCGCGTCCGCGATGTAGACGATCGCCGCGTCGCCTTCACCCAGCGCGACCTTCGATACAACCGCGCCGACGTTGTCCTCGCGCGTGCAGATGTTGGCGGCATAGCCATCGGCAAACGCCTGGCCATAGCCGGGCAGAGTGGCGAGGGTGCCGACCAGCTTGTTGGCGTACAGGGTGATGGGCACGTCATCGCCCGCGGCGATCACGCACACGCCGGGCTTGGCCAGATCCAGGGCGGACGCAATCCTGGCCGGGTTCGACGCGGGCACGATGATCGTGAGCGAATTCCTGGCGAACGCCGTCAGCGGTCCGTTGGCAAGCCCGCCATCAACGAGCAGCTGGGGATTGGTCGTATCGGCCGAAAGGAACACATCTGCCGGCGCGCCCTGTTCGATCTGTATCCGCAAAGCTGCCGACGAACCCGTGGAAATCTCCAGCTCGTTCGACGGATGCGCGGCGTGCCACAGGTTGGCGAGGTCGGTCAGCGTCTCTGTCAGCGACGATGCGCCGAAGACCGTCAACTTGGCTGGCCCGGATGCGGAGGACGAGCAGGCACCGATTGACCCGACTACCAACACCAACCCAAGCAACAGCCCAGCACGGAACATCTGGCTATTTCCGCGACGGGATTTCGACGATCACGTTGGTCGCTTTGACAACGCACACCGCCTCGTCGCCGACCTTGAGGTTGAGCTCCTTGACCGCCTCGGCGGTCATCAAGCTGACTAGTCGGTGCGGTCCCGCCTGGACCTCGACCACCGCGGCAACGCGGTCGACCTCGACCCGGGTAACGACCCCGGGAAAGCGGTTGCGCGCGGATTGGCCGACGATCGGCCGGTCGCTCGCTGTGCGCCGGCGCTCCGCGAGCAGTCGCTGCACCTCGGCCAGCGGGACGGTGCGCTGACCGCCCGTCGTGCGGCCCGCCTTGATCTTGCCCTCGCGCTGCCAGCGCCGGATGCTGTCGACGGAAACGCCGAGCATCTCCGCAGCCTCACCGATCCTGACGTTCATACCTAGACAAAATAGCCGCGCCGGTGCGTGATGTCTAGGTTTCGTTAAGAGTCGTCAGCCCGTGCGGGTGAACGTGAACAGCGGTTGCTCGACCAGTTCGACCGCTGGTCCGTCGTAACGCGCGACACCAACTGACCCGTTGCTATCTGGGACGCGCTCGAACGCGATCTCGCTGAAGCCCGATTCGGTAAACCAACGCCTGATCGCATCAGTCAGGTCTGGTGGCCGACGGTGGCGGGTCCAGATGAGCGTCGCGCCGGGCGCGCACAGCACAGGCGACGCGCGCACGGTCCGCTCGACGTCGTCGTTGCTGATGTTGCCGAAGACTCCACACTCGAGCACGAGGTCGGCCGGCGCAGCTGCGCGATACGCGCCCATGTCGCCCGCGTCACCGGCCACAACTTCGATGCCCGCCACGCCCAGGCTCACAAGGCCGGCGCGGGCCAGGGCGGCGAGCCCCGCGTCAAGCTCGACCAGCCGACCAACCAGGTCGCGCCGCTCGACGCGCTCCAGGGCGCCGCGCAGATCACGTGCCTCTCCGGCGCACATACTGATGACGCGGACGGGCGACCGCTCAACTCGTTCAAGCGCGGCCACGATGTAGCCCTGGACGATTGCGAGCCTGCGCCGCAGCGGCGAGTCGTCCTCGTAGTCGGTGTGCCAGGCGACCCAGTCCATCGGCCGATCGCCTGCGGCGGGATCAGACATGCCGTCTCGATTCAACCAATTCGCTTTACCTATGTAAACTAATGGTGTGACGAATTATGCCACTTCCGCGGCGCTGCTTGACGACATCGAGCGCATCGTGGTCGGTTCGGTCGCAGTCACGGCGCAGGCTCTGAACGACGCCCATCCCGAGTTGACGCTGAGTCAATGGCGCGTACTGGTGCTTGTCGACCAACCGGACGGCATGGCCGTGGGCGCCATCGCCAAGAGTCTTGGAGCGAAGATCGCCGCGGTCAGTCGGCTCGTCGGTCGGCTGCGCGAGCGTGGCCTCATCCAGACCCACCGCTCGGACGTGGACGCGCGCCTCGTCCTCGTGAGCCTGACCGCATCCGGCCGGAGGCTGCGCCACCGGATCGTGGATAGCCGCCGCGCCGTCCTGACGGCGATGCTCAAAGAGACCGGCTTGACGAGCGACATGAAGCCTGCGGTTGAGCAGCTGGCGGCACTGCTTGGGGCGACGGAGTAGATGCTCGCCGATATCCGGCGCCGCCTTCGCGCCGCGAACTATCTGCGTAAATGGGTTGTCCTGGGCGCGCTTATCGGCGCGATCAGCGGCCTTGGCGCAGTTGTGTTCTTTGTCGCCCTCGAATTAGCCACGCGGCTTCTGCTGGGCACTCTCGCCGGCTACACGCCGGGCACGCCGGCCGGCGAAGGCGGCGCGCCGATCACCGATGCGCTGCGGCCCTGGGCGATTCCGCTGGTGGTCGGCCTGGGTGGACTGGTGTCGGGCATCATCGTCTTTCGGCTCGCA
>JBDTVN010000165.1:0-3660 GCA_040007155.1 Chloroflexota bacterium | reverse complement strand
GGCCGACTTGGCCAATGCACCCGACCACGCACCCGCAGCCAGCACGACGATGGGTGCGCTGATGCTGCCCTTGGCGGTCCGCACACCGACTATCCGGCCTGATTCGACCTCGATCGAATCGACTGGTGTCGACGGGCGGTAGATCGCGCCCAGCCTGCGGGCAGCGGCGAGAAGCGAGTTGCACGTCGACGTGGGATCGGCGTAGCCCGAGTCGGGCTCGTAGGCCGCGATGTTGAAGTCGTCTGTCGTCAGCATCGGGGCGAGGCGGCGGACGTCGCTCGCGGGGATGATCGAGGTCGGGATGCCGAGTTCCTGCTGGTCGGCCACATTGGCGCGCAAGTTCGCTTCCTGATCTTGGGGCACGATGCGCACGAAGCCGGTCTTGGTGAAGCCGCACTCCCCACCGACGCGCGACTCCCAGTTGACGAAGTAGTCGTACGAGCGCCAGGCGAGCGCGCTTTCGGCTTTGAGGTCGTAGTGCATCCGGACCAGACCGCTCGACCTGCCGGTCGCACCGGACGCGGCCGCGGCCCGATCCAGCACCAACACCTTGGCGCCGCGCTCTGCGAGATGAAACGCGGTGCTCGCGCCATGAACGCCGGCACCGATGACGATGACGTCGAACGTCTCAGCCATTTGGGCCGCTCCCCGGCGGGCGCTTGTAAATCTCCGGATCCCAGCGCTCCATGAACCTCGTCGCGTCATGCAGCTCGGTGAAGCCGTATCGCTTATAGAGGCCGTGCGCGTCGCGTGTCGCGAGCATCCAGCGACGCAGACCCTGCAGCTCGGGATGGCCTATCGCGCACTCCATCAGGAACTTGCTCAGCCCCTGACCGCGATGGTCGGGCAGCACGAACACATCGCCGATCCACGCAAAAGTCGCCCGATCCGACACGACGCGCAGGAAGCCCACCTGGGCAGCACCCTTGTAGGCACCGAACACGATCGAGTTGGCGATCGCCCGCTCGACGATTTCCATCGGCACTGCTTCCGACCAATGCGCGTCGCTCGTCAGGAAGCCATGCGTGACGGCAAGGTCGACGCGCGCCGGGTCGGTCGAGACCTCGAAGTCGCCGCGCGTCCAGGTTTGCGTAGTCATTGGACGAGCAGCTCGCCGGTCATCGTGGGATGAATGTCGCACTTGAAGGTGTAAGTGCCCGGGGTGAGCGGCGGGACCTGCTCCGTGCGCGCGTCGGGGCCGGTGAACATCTTGCCGGGAAAGACGCTCGCGTTCGACGCGTCAAAGATGTGGACGTTGTGAAGCTCGTGGTCGCGGTTATCGAGCCAGAGCGTGAACGCCACGTTCGCCGGCGCCGTGACATGCGTTGTTGTGAAGGTCGTGCCTTCAGCTATGACCACGACGGCTCCGGGTGGCGGCGTCACTACTGGCGCCGGCGCGCCACACCCGACCACGAGTGCCACAAGGGCGAGCCACCTCACCGGCGCGAGACGCCGATCGCGAGGAGGCTGAGCCCCACGAGCAGCACAGCGGCGACCCAGGCGTACGGCGACACGATGTAAAGCGCCGCAATCAGGCCGATCACCGCGGTGGCCACGAGCAGCCAACCGACGCCGCGCGGCAGCACGTGGTTGCCGCGCGCCGCGAGACCAAAGAACGCGGCGCCAACCCAGGTGACGAGCTCAGCGGTCAGTCCGAAGGGCGCCGTCCAGACCGGCAATTCCATCTGTTGCCCCGCGACGGGCACGAGGCCGCCTCCTGACGCATACGTCTGCCAGATCGTCGCGATCTGCGGCAGCGCGAGCAGCAGCCCGACCACAAACACCAGCAGCCCCAGCCACGTCCAAGCGTCCATGCGCTGCCGGTTGGCGGCACCAACCGCGACAGAGGCCGCAATCGCGAGCACGTGTCCCGCCGCGTACACGGTCCAGCCGCCCAACAGCAGATTGAGCCCGGTGAGCGTGACGCCCACGATCAGCAGCAGCGCCGCGACCAGGCTGAGCGGTCGCACCCACATCCCTACCCTCTCCATGCCGCGAGCGTAGCGGAACGAGGGTGGGGTGCAAGGAGAGTGGTGGGTACGATACGGGCCACTCAGCACAGGAGACATCCATGAAACTGACCAATAGGCCGGCTTGGGCGGACCTGGCGACGTCCGATCCCGCTGCGGCGCGCGACTTCTACACGAAGCTGTTCGGCTGGAACATCGAGGTGTCGGAAGACCCGCAATACGGTGGCTATGCGACGGCGAAGGTCGGCGACCAGCAGGTTGGCGGCATCGGGCCTAAGCAGATGGCCGAGCAGCCGACGGTATGGTCGCTGTACATCGGGACCGACGACGTTGTCGCGCTCGACAAGGCGGTCGTGGCCGCTGGTGGGACCGTGATCTCGCCCGCGTTCGCTGTCGGTGAGCAGGGCTCGATGGCGGTCTACCAGGACCCGATCGGCGCCTACGTCTCGGCGTGGCAGGAAGGGACGATGCGCTCATTCCTGATGAACGAGGCTGGTGCGCTTGACTGGCCGGAGCTCCAGGGGCGCGCCGTGGAAAAGGCGGTCCCCTTCTATCAGCAGATCTTCGGCTGGACCGACGCTTCCTCGCCCATGGGACCGGGGATGCCCGACTACCACATGCTCAGTCTTGACGACAAGCATGTGGCCGGCGCGCTCGAGATGAGCTCGCAGGCACCCGCCGAGATGCCCTCGTACTGGCTGCTCTACTTCAAAGTCGACGACGTGGATGCCGCGTTCGCCAAGGCGATCGCCAATGGCGCGCGCGAGATCTCGGCACCGCTGGACGGATTCGGTCAGCGCTTCGCCGTCGTCATGGATCCGCAGGGCGCCATCTTCGGACTCGTGACGCCTAAGGGCGCGTGACCGACCAATGCCATCTGCCAACCGCACCATCACTATCAACAAGCCAATTGCCGATGTCTTCGCCTTCGTCACCGACGGCGCCAATGCCCAGAAGTGGCGCTCAGGGGTGCTCGACACGAGCCATGTGAGCGGCAATGGCGTGGGTGAGCAGTGGAGCCAGGGCGTCCAAGGCCCAGGCGGCCGCCGAATTGCCGCTGACTACCAAGTCACGGCCTACGACGCGCCCAACAAGATGGCTTTCAAGACCACTGCCGGCCCCGTCCGACCGACCGGCTCCTACGTTCTGACCTCCGCCGGCGACGACGCAACCAACCTGACCTTCTCGCTCGACGCCCAGGTCGGCGGCCTGAAGGGCCTGCTCATGGGCGGCGCGGTTCAGAAAACGATGGATGCCGAGATGGCCGCTTTGGATCGCCTCAAGTCCGTCCTGGAGTCCTAATCCGCCACACTTTCGGGACGGACCCGCCCTCGCGAGTCCAATCGCGTCATCAACTCAACCGGCGCGCGCCATTCTCTGGCCGGACTGAGTCGGCGGGCGCCATTACCGCCGTCGCCCCAAGCCCCTCCCGTGGTCGTCCGGCGTCATCAGATCGGCTGATCTGAGTCGGCTAGCGGCATCTATGGAATCGGGGCACCACGTCCCAAAGCGTCCATGGAGCTGGACGTAAGCACGCGATAAGCGGCGATCCTTTCAATGTGTGGATGGCACACGTCTTCGATCCGTATGCGGACGACCGGCCAAGGCGCAACGAGACGCCAACGCCCGAGACGGTTGAGGTCGGGCTGCGATTCCGGCACGGTCGGCAACAGGCTGGCCTCAGCCAACG
>JBDTVN010000164.1:0-3668 GCA_040007155.1 Chloroflexota bacterium | reverse complement strand
ATCAATCCGCGCACCCTGTTGAGCGAGATCGAGATGCTGACATCGCGCGGCATCGCAACGGCCAAGTTGCGGGTGAGCGGCGCGGCGCACGTGATCATGCCGTACCACGTCGCACTCGACGCGGCGCGCGAGGGAGCGGCCGCTGACAGCGGCGCGGCAATTGGCACGACGCGGCGCGGCATTGGTCCAGCGTATGGCGACAGAGCGTGGCGCAGCGGCATCCGCATGGGTGACCTGGTCGAGCCCGATCTGCTGCGCGCGCGGCTTGCGCCAGCATTGGCCGAGAAGAACGCGTTACTCGCAACGTATGGCGCTGAGACGTTCGTCTTCGACGATTTGATGACTCTGGCGCTTGACTGGGGCCGCCAGCTGGCGTGGGCAATCACCGACACGACCGCGTTGGTCCAGGGCGCCCTCGCCAGGGGCGAACACATCCTCTTCGAGGGTGCCCAGGGCACGATGCTCGACCTCGATAACGGCACGTATCCCTACGTGACGTCGAGTAATCCCGTAGCCGGCGGCGCCTGCACCGGCGGCGGGATCGGGCCGCTCCAGGTCGACCAGGTGCTGGGCATCCTCAAGGCCTACTCGACGCGAGTCGGTTCGGGCCCCCTGCCGACCGAGTTGAAAGATGCCGTGGGCGAACACCTGACTGAAAAAGGCCACGAATACGGCACGACTACCGGCCGCCGCCGGCGCAGTGGCTGGCTCGACTTCATGCCGCTGCGCTATGCGGTCCAGATCAACAGCGTCAGCTCGATCATGCTCAACAAGATCGACATCCTGAGCGGACTTGACAGCGTCAAGGTCTGCACCGGGTATCGAGTTGACGGGCGCCTGGTCGAGCAGTGGCCGTTGAGCGTCGCCCAGCTCGAGCGCGCTGAGCCCGTGTACGAGACTTATGAGGGTTGGACCCAGGAGCTCGGCGGCTGCCGGTCGGTCGAAGAGCTGCCGCCGGCCGCGCGGCGCTACGTCGAGGCGATCGAGCTGCGCGCCGGGGCGCCGATCGACGTCATCAGCGTCGGGCCTGAGCGCAACCAGACGCTCATGGTCAACGGCGGGCGGTTGATGGCCGCGCGCGCGCGCTCCGGGGCAGCGGCTTGAACGGGTTGCGCATCCTCGTTGTGGGCAGCGGCGCCCGCGAGCACGCGTTGGCGTGGCGCCTGGCGGGCGAGGACGGTGTGGCGCGGGTCATCGTCGCGCCGGGCAATCCTCTGATGAGGGTGCTGGCCGACGTGCGGTCCGGTGTTGGCGCCGACGACTTCGACGCATTGCTGCGGCTGTGTTTGGACGAGCACGTCGACCTTGTGGTCGTCGGGCCGGAGGCGCCGCTCGTAGCAGGGCTGGCCGATCGACTCAGGGCCGCCGGGGTTGCGTGCTTCGGGCCGAGCGCCGCAGCCGCACAACTCGAGGGCAGCAAATCGTTCGCGCGCGAGGTGTGCCGCGCGGCGGGCGTGCCGATGGCTAAAGGCCGCGCGTTCGCCAGCGCGTTCGCCGCGATCGAATATGCCGCGGAGCTCGGGTTGCCGCTCGTCGTGAAAGCCGACGGTCTGGCTGGTGGCAAGGGCGTCACGATGTGCGCGACATTGAGCGAGGCCGAGCGGGCCATTCGCGTCGCCCTCGAAGTCGGACAGAGCGTCGTCATCGAGCGCTTCCTGGCCGGGTACGAGGCGAGCGTCATCGCTATCTGTGACGGCACTCGCGCGCTTGGCTTGCCCGTGGCGCGCGACCACAAGCGCCTGCTCGAGGGCGACCGCGGCCCTAACACCGGCGGCATGGGGGCCTACTCGCCGCTGCCCGAAGTCGATGATGCGCGGCTCGCGGATGTGATGAAGACCATCTTCGAGCCGGTGCTGGTGCACATGGCGGAGCGTGGGACCCCGTTCCGCGGCGCGCTGTTCGCGGGCCTGATGCTGACCGACGAGGGGCCGCGCGTCCTGGAGTTCAACGCGCGTTTTGGCGATCCCGAGACGCAGGCGATCCTGCCCCGCCTGGTCGACCCACTCTGGCCGCTGCTCCTCGCTGCGGCGACAGGATCGCTTCAGGGATGTGGGCCTATCACGGCGACCAGTGAAGCGACCGTTGCGCTGACCCTCGCTGCCGACGGCTACCCCGCAACGCCGCGTGGCAACGACGAGATCCGCGGCATCGACGAGGCGCGTCAACACGGCGCGCTGGTCTTTGGTGCCGGAGTCGCGAGCGACGACGGTGGCGTGTTGGTCACCGCCGGTGGGCGGGTGCTGACAGTCGTCGGTCGGGGGTCGGATCTAGCCCAGGCAGCCGACGCAGCCTACGGATCGGCCGAGCTGATCGATTTCGCCGGCAAGCAGCTCCGGCGCGATATCGGTCGAACCCCAACCCAGGTGAGCGCGTGATCGCGCGTTACACGCTGCCCGAGATGGCCGAGCTCTGGACCGACCAGGCGCGCTTCGAGCACATGCTCCGCGTCGAGATTGCGGCGCTCGGCGCGGTCGAGCGTAATGGCCTGGTTCCGGCGGGGACAACGGAAGTCGTCGCCGCGACGGCGAGGGTCGACGTCGAGCGCATCGCCGAGCTCGAGCAGATCACCGATCACGACGTCATCGCCTTCGTCAGCCAGGTTGCTGAGACGACGGGTCCGGAAGGTCGCTTCCTGCACTTTGGGCTCACGTCGTCAGACGTGGTCGACACCGCCCTCGCACTTCAATGCCAGGACGCTGCCGAGCAGATCGACGAGGCGCTGGTCGCGCTGATCGAGGCGATCTCGAGGAAGGCGCGCGAGCACGCCGCCACGGTGATGATGGGTCGCACCCACTCGGTCCATGCCGAGCCGATCACCCTGGGACTGAAGCTCGCTTCGTGGGCATTCGAGGTCGAGCGCGGCCGAAAGCGCATCGCGGCCGCGGCCCAAGAGATCAGTGTCGGCAAGCTCTCTGGCGCGGTCGGCACGTACAGCCAGCTCGGGCCGGAGATCGAGGCCGAGGTGATGGCGGAGTTGGGCCTGGGCATCGAGCCGGCCGCGACGCAGGTCGTCGCCCGCGATCGTCACGCCGCTTTTGTCGCCGCCATCGCCGTTTGCGGCGGATCGATCGAACGCGCCGCGACCGAGGTGCGCAACCTGCAGCACACCGAGATAGGCGAATTGGCGGAGCCGTTCCGCGCAGGTCAGAAGGGCTCGAGCGCGATGCCGCACAAGCGCAACCCGATCACCTCCGAGCGGCTCGCAGGGCTCGCGCGGCTGCTGCGCGGCTATGCCGGCGCAGTGCTCGAAGATGAGGCGCTGTGGCACGAGCGCGACATCGCCCATTCGTCGGTCGAGCGCGTCGCGCTCCCAGGCGCAACGACGCTCATTCATTACATGGCCGTGCGCATGACCAGGATCGTCGAGGGCCTGGTGGTGCGGCCGGAACGGATGCGCGAGAACCTCGACCGCGGCCTGGGGTTGTATGCGTCGAGTCGGTTGTTGACCGCGCTGGTCGAGCAGGGCGGCTTGAGCCGCGAGGATGCCTACGCGATCGTGCAGCGGGCCGCGCTCAAGGCCGCCGACGAGCGGCGCCAGCTGCGTGAGCTTGTGGAATCCGACACGGACGTGACCGGCCGTTTGTCGGGCGACCAGATCGGCGCCTGTTTCGACCTGGATCAGGGCGGAACGCTCGAGGCTGTAAAGGTCGCGAAGCCGGTCTTCATTG
>JBDTVN010000163.1:0-3693 GCA_040007155.1 Chloroflexota bacterium | reverse complement strand
CGCAGGTTGTGGCCGGGCACGGGTCCGATGTACGAGATGCCCAGGTCTTCGAAAAGCTGGCCGGGCTGAGCGAAGGACAGGACGGAGGATCGGATGCGCTTGGAAAGCTCGAGCGCGGGCTTACCGACCAGCGGCAGCGCGCCGACTACGTCCTGGTACACGCGCTTACCGCCGCGGTACGTGCGCGACAGCTTGATCCGGCTGAGGTACTGCGACAGCGCCCCCACCGTGGGCGAGATGCTCATCTCGTTGTCATTCAGGACGATCAGCATCTTGGTCCGGCGCTGACCGATGTCGTTGAGCGCCTCGAGCGACATACCGCTGATCAACGCCGCATCACCCACGACAACGACGATCTTTTCCTTGGTCCCCTTCTGCTCACGCGCCAGGGCGAGCCCCTCAGCGATGCTCAGGCCCGTGCCGGCGTGGCCGCCGTCCATGACGTCGTGCTCGCTCTCCGTGCGGCGCGGGAAGCCACCCACACCACCGATTGAGCGCAGGGTGCCGAATTTCTCCAGCCGACCGGTGAGCAGCTTGTGGGCGTAGGCCTGGTGGCCGGTGTCCCAGACAAGTCGGTCGGTGGGTGAATCGAGGTTCCGATGGAGCGCAACGGTGAGCTCGACCACGCCCAGGCTGGAACCAAGGTGGCCACCGGTCTTGGCGACGGTCTGGATGATCGTGGCGCGCAGCTCGGCGCACAGCTGATCGAGCTGCTCCTCGTTCATCCGGCGTAGGTCGCGCGGGCCGGTCAGATTGGCCAGAAGGGTCAAGACGTCTCCACTGTGGGGTTGTCGCCGTAGGACGAGCGCGCCTCGGTCCATTGTTGCGCGACGTTTCTCGGCGATTCTACCGCCGCCCCACGTCAGTCTCGCGGCGTGCGACCATTACTCGACACTCACAGGGGGTTCGAAATGAGCAGGGCCTTCGCGGCGATTCCACTGGTCCTCGTCCTCGCCGCCTGTGGCGGATCACCGGTTTCACCCGGGACCGGCGGCCCTACCGACGGGCCGAGCGCAGGTCTACCCACGCCGGCCTCGTCGGTTCCGATAGTTCCTGGCGGATGGTCCGGCACCCTGACCTTCCACGCAGTGACGAACGTAGACACGACAGAGACATCTTCATCTGGCGACCCTGGCAGCGTCTTTTTCTCGACCACCACGACCCATAGCGTGATCCAGGTTGACGCTTCTGATCAGATGACCGTCAGCGGCACCGACGATGAAGAGTCGGCAATTTTCGGTATCGGGTCCGTCGAATTGAAAGGCCCGGCCAGCAACAGTGGGACCGCGCTCGATCAAACCGTCATCACGTCAGACGAGCATAACGCGCTGGGCTGCCACTACACAGATGAGGTAGGCACCGAGGTGAATGGATCCTGGGCGCAGGATGGCCATGCGGAGGGAACGGTCAGGTTCGGGGAAGACGGCTCGTACAGCATCTCGATCGGCGCTTCTGCGGCTGATCCGGTCACTGGCGAGTACGAGTCACCCAAGCTGCCTGAAACTCTCTGGGAGACTTACACCATCCTCGAAGGCGCCGCCAAGGATTGCCCTCCGCCGGGGCGGTCGGAAGTCAAGGACACCGGCGGTCCTGCATACGACTGGGCCAGCTCCCTCAGGGGCAGCATCGAAGGCCAGATCGACCCGGCTAACCCGCCCTCAGTCGTTGATGGCTCGGCCAGTTTCACGGTCGATTCGCCCGAGGCCACAGTGACCGTGGCCTGGCACCTCGTGCACGATGGTCCGATCATCGTCACGCCAACGGAATTCCCGGCAGAGTAGTTAGCCGGGCTCCTCGGCCTCGCCCATGGAGAGGTCGAGCGCGCGGACTTTGCCGCCGGCCTGCTCGACGAGGCGCTGGAAGCGGAGTTCCGCCTCGCTCAGCATCTTCTCGCAGCGCCGCTGGAGCAGCACTCCCTGCTCGAAGAGCGCGATCGATTCCTCCAGCGGCAGGTTGCCCGCCTCGAGTTTCTCGACCGTGGCCTTGAATTCGGCCAGCGCCTTGTCAAAGGGCAGCGCCGCGATTCTCTGCTGCTCCGCGTCCGTGTTCACGAGCCTGAGTCTCGCACGGTCTCGACGCGCGCGCCGATCTCGCCGCGCTGCAGGCGGACGCTCAACTGATCGCCCTGTTTGGCCTTTCGGGCGTCGGTCAGCACGGCTCCGTCGGGGCCGCGGACGATCGAGTAGCCGCGCTCCAGGGTCGCGAACGGGCTGAGCGCGTTGAGCGCGGCTGACTCACGCCGCATGTCTCCCCTGGCGATGGCGATACCGCCCGCAACCAAGGCGGGTAGGGAGTCTGCCGCGCGGCTCAGGTTTGATCGCTCCACCTCGAGGCGTCGCGCAACCACGCGTGCGGCGCGGTCGAGCAGCACGCCGACTCGTTCGCGGTCGGCCGTGATCTGGGCCTGCGGGTGGCGCGCCTCCAGCGCACGGGTCTCGGTCGCGAGCTGTTGTCGGAGGCTAACGAGCGTTTGGTTGAGCGCGCCATTGAGCCGCACGCCAAGCTGATTTACGCGCGCCAACTCATCCACGCGCGCGGGCACGACGAGCTCCGCCGCGACTGACGGTGTGGCTGCGCGCACGTCTGCAGCAAATTCGGCCAGCGTCACGTCGGTCTCGTGGCCCACGGCGACGACGACCGGGCACGGATGGGCGGCCACTGCGCGAACGACGCTCTCATCGTTGAACGGCCATAGATCTTCAAGCGAGCCGCCGCCGCGCGCGAGGATCACGACATCGGTGGCGCAGCCGCTCTCCTCGTCGGTCCAGCGGCCAACCCTGCGCAGCGCGGCGACGATCGTGGCCGCGGCACCCTGGCCCTGCACCTGGCACGCAGAAACGACGACCCGCGCCATGGGCCAGCGCCTCGCGAGAACGCGCCTTATGTCATGCAGCACGGCCCCAGACAGTGACGTGACCACGCCGATGTTGTGCGGCATCGGCGGCAACTTCCGCTTGCGCGCCGGGTCGAACAGTCCTTCTGCGGCCAACTTGGCCTTCAACGCCTCGAACTGGAGCGCGAGATCGCCAAAGCCGCTCGGCTGGATGGAGCGGACGTAGAGCTGATAAACGCCCTGCGCGTCGAAGACATCGATGCTGCCCTGGGCGAGGAGACGCAAGCCAGTGCGCGCCTCGAACGGCATGACCATCCGGTCGTCGCGGAAGATCACGCACTTGAGCTGGGCGCGCTCGTCCTTGAGCGTGAAGTAGCAGTGTCCGGCGGCGCTGATGCTGACCTGGCCGACTTCCCCTTCGACCCAGACCTCGCGCAACCTCGGCTGCGACCGGAGGGTGTTCTTAACTAGTGCGGTCAGGTCACCGACTGACAGGACCGGCAGGCTGGCAGCCCTGGCGTCGGTCTGCATCGGACCGGTGGGCTCAGTTGGCTGGATCGGATCCCGCACCGCCCTACCCTACCGCGCTCAAGAAGGCCGGCGGTTATTCAACTGGTGAATGAACGGATGACTGAAGGCCCCATGCACGCCGGCTTGGCCGTGATCCGAGTCGCCATACGACTAAAACGACTAACAAACCAGCGAATCAAGGCCCTAAACGGCTCGGACTTGGAGTTCGTTCATCGGTTCAGTCACCGGGGGAATGAAAGCCGCGCGCAGCCTCGATGGGGGCGCCTAGACGCGGGTCTGGTAGTCGCCGGTGCGGGTGTCGATGCGGATGGTGTCGCCGATCTGCACGA
>JBDTVN010000162.1:0-3696 GCA_040007155.1 Chloroflexota bacterium | reverse complement strand
ACGGGCAGCTGGTGGCAGTTCCCGACGTCGGGTGCGGCGCCGGCCAAAGGCTCATTTGGACCACTCTTCGAAGCATCGGTCAGGCGGCGTCTCATTGCCGACGTTCAGGTTGGAACGCTCCTTTCCGGTGGGCTCGACTCGAGCTCGATCACGGCGGTTGCGGCGTCCCTCAGCCAGCGCCGGCTGCCGGCCTTCACCGTGCGCTACGACGGCCTCGAGATGGATGAGGGCGAGTACGCCAGCGCCGCCGCGCAGCAAGCCGGCGTGGACCACTACGAGGTTCGTATCGCGGCCGACGAGATGCCCGGACTTCTGGTGGACGCGACGTGGCACCTCGACGAGCCGATCAACTTCCCAGCAAGCCCCGACACCCTCGCGGTGAGTCGCTACGCCAGCAAGCACGTCCGTGTTCTGCTCACCGGCGAGACCGCGGATGAGCTCTTCGGTGGCTATGGCCGGCTGCGGCTGTACCGCTATCCACTGCTGGTCAAGATGACCGGCCATGCGTTGGCGCCGTTCCGGAGCCGCCTCCGATTCGGATCGCGCTGGGCGCGTGCCGTTGCCTCAACGACGCTCGACCGCGCCGAATGGATTGCGGTCAGCTACGCCGATGGCGACCCGACGCGCTTCACGCGCCTGCCACTCACGGAGTGGGCGCCATACCGCGCCCGCGTCGCCGCCGACGCCGTGCGCGACCACGACGAGCCGGTCCTTCAGGCACTCGCGTACGAGCGCCAGACCCACCTGGTGTCGATCGTCGCCACGGGCGATCGGCTGACCATGGCCGCTGCGATCGAAGAGCGCCTCCCATTCACCGATCCGGCGCTGCTCGAATTCGCCGGGCGGTCACGGAAGGCCGACCTGTTCCGCGGCGTCCAGGGCAAGCAACCATTGCGCGAGGCCATGGCCGGGCGGCTGCCGCAGATCGTGCTCGACCGGCGCAAGCGCGGCTGGATGTCACCGTACCCGGACTACCTTCGCCAGAACCCAGTTCTGAGCACGTGGCTTGCCCAGGTTCCGGCCCACGACATCGTCGCCACGTCCCCGTTGGGTCGAGCTGGCGCGCGCCAGATCATCGACGGTTTCCTGGCGGGTGACCCCGCGCGGGATAGGGACGCGTGGATGCTCGGTCGGATCGTCCTGTGGCACCAGGTGTGCGTCGAGGGCAATCGCAACCCCTTCGGCGGTGCTGCATGAGAGTCCCGGGGACACGGGCGCTGCGCCTCATGCGCTCGGCGCCGGGCCGGACGGAGCTGCGTCGGCACTACACGGCGCGCTTTTGGCCGGCCCTGGCATACGTCGGCCGTGCCTACCGCGTAACCCTCGTCCGCCGCGTGCGCGTCATCGCGGTCATCGGCTCCGTGGGCAAGACCACCACCATGCGCACCGCGTCGGCCGCCCTCGCGCGACCGGTGCGCCGCCAGGCTGTGCTTAACGTCGGCAGCCATGCCGGAGCGGGCAGAGCCTTGTTGTCGGCGCGGCCCCAGGATCGCCACGCAGTCGTGGAAGCAGCGATCGGCGGCAAGGGCGAGATGCGCACCCTGGCAGCGACGATCCGGCCAAACGTCGTGATCGTCACCGCAATCGCACGCGACCACTGGCAATCGTTCGGCACGCTGGAGGTGACGCGTGACGAGAAGGCCAACATGCTCCGGACGCTGCCACCGACAGCCACGGTGCTGGCCAACGCGGACGACCAGCATGTGCGCTGGATGACCACCCAGACGCGCGCCCGAGTCGTGCTCTGCGGGGAGGCCGCTGACGCCCAGGTTCGGGCCACCGACGTGACGCTCGACTGGCCGCACGGCATGCGTTTCAACGTCGAGGTTGACGGCCAGGTACGTCCGGCAACAACGAAGCTCGTCGGCCGGCACATGGTCTTCGCGGCCCTGTCGGCGATCGCGCTGGGCTACCTCGAAGGCGTGCCGCTGGACGAGGCAATCGCCCGCGTCGCGCAAGTAGAGGCAACGCCGGGACGGATGCAGACGATGGCACTCGTCGGCGGTGGGTACGCACTGCGTGACGAGTTCAAGGCGTCAGAAGATGCCTTTGCGGCGGCACTCAAGACTCTCGCCGAAATCCCCGCCGGGAGGCGCTTGGCGGTGATCGGGGAGATCGCCGAGGAGACCAGCATGCAGGCCTACCGCGAGGTCGGTCGGCAGGCGGCGTTCCTGGATCGCATCCTGTTCGTTGGGTCGGCCAAGAAACTCCAGACGTTCCGATCCGGCGCTCGGGCCGCCGGCATGGATGTAACGCGAATCGAGCGCGTGGCCAACGCCCACGAGGCCCTTGATGAGCTACGCGGCGAGGTCGGTCCGAACGACGTTGTCTTCATCAAGGGCCGCTCGCAGCAGGCGCTGGGGCGGGTTGGCCTTGGGCTTGCCGGCCGCGACGTTCAGTGTCGCGCAGATCCGTGCCCGTTCAAACGCATGCTGTGTGACACCTGTCCGTTCCTGGAACAGCCCTTCGACGGGCTACCCGGATCCAAGTCTGCTGTCTCTGGTTGAAGCCGGCCGGAGCACGGCGTAGCGCGATCGAATGTGGGCCACGCCCCAGCGAAAGAGGAGCGAGCCAGTCTGCGGCCGAAAGTGGACGATCCGGCGCTGATACTCGGCCAACGGTCGCGCCAGCGGCTCCAGGTGCAGGTTCCGGAAGAGTCTGATCAAGCCGCGGTCAACGCGCGTCGGCCGGCGCCGTGGCGATAGGTCGATGGTGCGTCCCTCGGCGGCCGCGAATGCGCGCACTGATTCCACGCTCGCGGGCGCCATCAGCGCAGCGCCCTGGGAATGGATGAGCGCCGTAGAGGCACGTTTCGATGACGCGAAACTGCCGCGCGGGAAACCGGCAGATTCGAGGATCCGGCGCGGGATCGGCTTGTCGTAGTAGCCACCCACTGACCATGGCCGCATTGCCGCGGACCTGGAGATGGCGCTCACGCTTGCGACCTCCCGCATGCCAAACACGGGAATGGGTAGGTCGATCATGTCGAGCCGCAGACGAAACTCAGTCACCGAGCATGCTGAGAAGTCCTTGCGCTCCAGGTTGGTCTGCGGGCGCTGCTTCTTGAGCCACATCCAACCGGCCAGGCCGCCGGTGAGCATGGTCTTGTGGCGCAACTCGCGCTCCATCGCGACATAGGGGACCTCCTCGCCGGTGTAGCCGCTGGCCATAAACTCGGCTTCAGGCAGGTCGGTGCCGCGCATGTAGGCCGTCCGGTCGAAGTAGTCGACCGTCAGCCCAAGCCTGTGGCCGATCGCCGCGCCGCTGTCGGTGGCGTCGGCCGTGAAGCGCGGCGGCCGCGACTCGCCAAAGGTGAGCGCGGCGCGACACCCGTGGCGCGCCGCCAGCGTTGCCACCGTTGGGCTGTCGTAGCCGCTCGACAGCGCGACAACCATCGGGTAGCCCACAGCGTTGGCCAGCGCCGAACCAAGTGCGCCATCGAGCCGGGTGACGTAGTCATCGAAGTCGCGAAATGGCGTCTCGCGCGGTTTGGGCGAGATCTCCAACCGGCCGTCCGACAACACGTGGAGGTTCTCGTACAGGTGCAGCTGGGCGGGACCGCGCGACGTCGGCAGGTCTGTCGGGTTCGCGGCCAGGCCGTAAGCCGTGCGCGCGAACTGGCCCTGGTAGTCGGTGTCAGCCACGAGCTCCAGATCGGCTTTCGCGAGCAGCCCGACAAAGGTGTTGGCGATCAAC
>JBDTVN010000161.1:0-3715 GCA_040007155.1 Chloroflexota bacterium | reverse complement strand
CAGCCTCCTGCAGTTCACGAACCGGGGACCGGAGGCCTTTGCGCGGCTCGAACCATGGGCGCACCTGTGGGAGGTGTCCGCCGCATCAGCGTTTCTTCGCGCCTATCGCGGCGTGGCCACCGCCGGGGCGTTCCTGCCGAGCCAGGACGCGCACCTGCGCAGGCTGCTCGACGCCTATCTGTTGGACAAGGCCCTTTACGAAGTGCTGTACGAGTTGAACAACCGGCCCGGGTGGGCCGCGATCCCGCTGCGCAGCATTCTGGCGCAGCGGCCCTAGGGGACCGTGAACGTCGACATGTTTCCCGCTGACGCGCAAGACCGGATCCAGCGATTGGAGCCGGCTGACCTCGTGCTCGCGCTTTCTGGCTGCGGCACGCTGGAGGGCCTTCGCGCGGGTACCGACGCGGTACGGCGCGGAACGACTCACCGAACGATCCTGGTGCACCCCGATACGATCGAGACCGTCGAGGTCCTGCCCGCCGGTGAGAACAGCGGCGACATTCAGCTCGTGCCATGCCGCATGCCGGCCGTGGAGCCTCAGCCGTTCGCGACCGAGGAGGCGCGAACGCTGTTGCGGCAACTGTCAGTCATCGGCGGTCTCGCGGGTGCTCGCGGCTACGGGCTCGTCGGAGCACCACCTGAAGGGATTACGCCCGCGACGATTCACGCGCTCGCCGACCCGGTGATCAATCTGCAGATCGACCTCGCGCTCCCTTCGTACAGCCGGCACCGGTTCGACGGTCTCATCAACCGCGGCGTTGTCTATCCGCTCGTGCGCGCGTTGTACGGCAAGCGTGCCGACGGACAGCTCGGCGTCGACTTTGGGCTCTCGGCGCGGATGTTGTCCGCTCTCATCGGCCAGGACGATCGTCCCGGGCCTCGGCCGTCAATCTGGCTGCTGACCGAGGCGATCGAACGCAACTTCCAGGTCTGTCAGGCCCACGTGGGGACGTTCCTTCCGCCCGTCGAGACATCGTCGGAACTCAGCACGTCGTTGGCACGCGTCCTCGGGTCGTTATTCGATGACATGGAGCAGCACGCGTCGCTCTGGCAGCGCGTCCGCGGATCGCAACCATTGCAGACATTCGGTGACGCCGTGGCCCCACCGGACGAACCCAGACCCGTCGACGTGCGGACGATGGTCGAATCCTTCCGGCTGGGCGTCCTGAATCTGCCGGACATCTGGATGCGCGTGCTCCCGCCAGCCTCGCTCATCGAACTCGGCCGGCTGGCGCGCGTGCCACTCGATCAGTTCCGCCTGCCCGACGCCCTCTGGGCGCGTATCGTCTTCGACTTCGCTCTTGGACACCGGCTGCGTGTGATCAATCGAGACCATCTTCTTCGCGCGATGACACCGCTGTACCTGGCCTGGGTCGCATCGTTCATGCTCGAGGTGTGCGACGCAAGCCGCGGGGGTGTTCGGGACCGGCTGGAGCGGTTGTGCCTCGCGTTCGAGGCTGAGAAGCCGTACGTGATCGCCCGGTGGCGTTGGCCCGATCGCTTCAACCCATAGTGCCCGACTGAGGAGACCGTCATGTGGAACCAGGTGCAGTACGCGTTGAATCAGTCGCTCGCCAATCTCGGCGCGGCACTGGCGAGGCTGCTTCCCGGCACGATTGCCTTGCTCATCTCGATAGCGCTGGCCATGATGCTGGGCTGGCTGCTCGGGATCCTGGTTCGAGGCGCGCTTCGCGGGATCGACTTCGATCGGCGAATGGCCAACGCGGGGTGGTCCGATCTCGCCGGCTGGAGCCGATCGGCGAGCCCGTCGCTGCTTGTCGTGAGGGGCGTGCGCTGGACGATCATCTTTCTGGGACTGGTCGTGGGTGTGGCGGCGGTCGACCCGACGCTCACCTCGGAGCTGGCGCTCCGTCTGGTCGGTTCGGCGATGAATCTCGTCACTGCGCTAATCCTCTTAATCGTGGGCAACGTCGTGGCTAGGTTTCTCGCGCGCAGCATCTTGATCAGCCTGGTGAACATGAATGTGCCGCAGGCCCGGGTTCTCAGTTTGGGAGTGAAGTGGCTCGTGCTGATTCTCGCGACCGCCATGGCACTCGAGCACCTGAGCATCGGCGGACCGATCGTTGAACTGGCGTTCGGCATTCTCTTCGGCGGCATCGTCCTCACCCTGGCCCTGGCGATCGGTCTGCGGTCGAAAGACCTGGCCGACTGGTCGGCGCGGCAGCAGCAGAAGAGCCGCGAGGAAGACAGCCAGCCGCTCGTTGAGAAAGAGGTAAGGATGACTCGATGGGTCCGACGTGCGGCTGGGGTGCTCGTTGTGGCGACGACCGCTGCGCTCGTGTGGCTTCCAGTTTGGGCCGGCTCTGGATGCGCGGTCCTTCTGGCGTTCTTCTGGTGCTGGGTACTTGACCAGCGCTCAGGCTCCGAACCGGTATCCGATCCAAGGCTCGCTCTGGATGTACCGCGGGTTGCCGGGATCCAACTCCACTTTTTTTCGAAGCTGCCGTATGAGTACCCACAGGTGCTCCGGCTGATCGACATGGGCCGCTCCCCACACCGCCTTGAGCAGCGCGCGGTGTGTCATGACCCGGCCGGCGTTTCGGGCCAGCACGCTCAACAAATCAAATTCCTTGGGCGTCAGCCGGATTTCATCGCTGCCCCGAATCAGACGCCGGCGGTCGAAGTCGATGACGAGGTCTCCAACCTCCACTCGTCCGGTGCCGGGATCTTCGGGTCTGAACACGCGCCGGAGCGCCGACCGCACCCGGGCGAGTAGCTCTTCCGGCCCAAACGGCTTGGTCACGAAGTCGTCAGCGCCTTCGTCGAGCGCCCTGACTTTGTCGCGCTCGGCTTCGCGAGCGGACAAAATGAGAATGGGAATTTCCGAGCGGCTGCGGACCCACCGGCACACGTCGAGACCATCAGCATCCGGAAGTCCGAGATCGAGAATCAGCAAGTCGGGCCGGTACTTCGCGAATGCGTCCGTCGCCTCGCGGGCGGTTCCCGCCACTTGCACGTCGTATCCGCGCGATCGCAGCAGTGGCTGAACCGCGCGTTGGATCGAGATCTCGTCATCGACGAGCAGAATCACGGCAGCCCGCGTCATGTCACATCTCCGTCCGGCATCACTGTGACGGAGCGGGCCATCACCGGCACCGCCAATGTGAACACGGCGCCACCCGATGGATGGTTGTCGACCCAGACTCGTCCGCCCTGCGCCGCGAGTAGTCCTCTGGTGATAGCGAGGCCCATCCCTGTTCCGAAATGCTCTTGAGCGGACGGACCGCGATAGAAACGCTCGAAGACCTTCGTGAGCTCAGCGGGCGGAACGCCAGGTCCATGATCGCGCACGCCAATGAGGAGCGCATCCTGTTCGATCCAGGCTCGAATCTCGATCGACGTGCCTTCGCGCGAGTATTGCGCGGCATTCTCGAGCAGGTGGGCGACGGCGGTCGAGGTCAGCCGGGGATCGATCTTCACGACCGTGCGTTCATCGACGTCCACGGAGACCGGACGAGAGGCGAGCGGATGCCCGACCTGCCGGCGGGCCGTGTCGATGATCTCGGCTGGCTGCACCCATTGCGGCTCTGCCGCGATCGCGCCGGTCTCGATCCTCGCCATCTCGACGATATTCTCGAACAGCCGGTTCAACCGGCCGACGTCGGTACGAATGATGTCGACCTGCTCGTTGCGCTGGAACACGGTCAGTGCTGACGCGTCGAGGTTGTTCGCGGCCACGGTGATCGCCGTCAAC
>JBDTVN010000160.1:0-3717 GCA_040007155.1 Chloroflexota bacterium | reverse complement strand
TGGGGTGGTTGGTCTTGGTGCCGAAGCCAAGGGCCGCCCGCGAGTGGTCGGAATCGGAGCCGCCCGTGCCCGAAAAGACGCTCAGGATGGTCACGCTCTGACCGAGCTCGCGCAGGCTCGCGACGAGGCCGCCGCAGGACAGTGCGATGTCGTCCGGATGAGGCGAAATGAAGACGTGCGTCACAGGTTCGCGAGCATATCAGCGGCTGCTGAAGCCATGCTCGCCCAGCAGCGGCACGAATACGGCGGGCTCCAGCGGCTCGCGCGTGAAGCCATCTTGGGTGCGCCGGACGAGAGTGATGACCTGCTCGGCCCGACTACCGATTGGGAGCACCAGCCGACCATCCCCGACGAGCTGTTCAACCAACGGGACGGGCACTCCCGGCGCGGCTGCGGCGACCACAATCGCGGCGAACGGCGCATCATCGGGCACGCCCTTGCTGCCGTCGCCCGCGACCACCTTGACGTCGTAGCCCAGACCGATCAGTCGGAGCCGGGCATCTTGAGCGAGTTCTGCTTCCAACTCGACGCTGATGACTTCCGCGCCGAGCTTCGCCAGGACCGCCGCCTGGTAGCCGCTGCCGGTACCAACGTCGAGCACCTTGGGCCGCGCCCCATTGTGGGCCGCTTGCCATTCGTCCAGGCCGAGCGCCTGGGTCATGAGGGCGACGATGTAGGGCTGCGAGATCGTCTGGCCATGGCCGATCGGCAAAGCACCGTCGTCGTACGCCCTACTGGCGAGATCCGGCGGGACGAACCTGTCGCGCGGCACGGCGCGCAGTGCGGCGAGGACGCGCACATCCGAAATGCCGCGGGCTTCGAGTTGACGCGCGACCCAGTCTCGCTCGGCGCGTGGCTCGGCGTCTTTTGCGCGTCGAAACCAGCGTCGCACCAGCTAGTGCCTAGGACGAGCTCGGCGCGGCCGTTTGGCTGGGAGCGGGGGTCGGCGTCGGCGGCGCGCCGCCAGTGTGGCTCGCCGATGGCGTGATCGTGACCGATGGCGCAGCCGTCAGGCTCGCGGAGGGCACAGGGGTGGCCGTCGCACTGGGTGCGGCAGTGGGAGTCGGCTCCGGCGAGGGAGTCGGTGGTGTCAGAGCGCCGGACTTACCGAAGAGCAGGCCATAAGCCAGGATGAGTGCGAAGACCGCCACGATGGCCGCGACCCAGATCTTCGACGCGCGGTCGTCGATGTAGGGCAGTTCGTCATCAGAGTGAACAACAGCGGTCCGCGCCGCGGCCGCAGCCTTCTTATCTGAGAGCGCGCCACGGACAGGCGGGAGCTTGGCGCCGGAACGCGGCCCCTCGTCGCGCTCCTGCTCCTCCTCTTCTTCTTGCTCGGCGAGCTCGTCGTCGAGATCCTCGTCCTCAGCCTGGTCGCCCATGGGCGCGCCGTCATGGCCGGAATCCTGGTCCTCGCCGTCGATCTCGAGCTCCTCCTCAGGCGTGTGCTCGTCGGTCATCCCAGGAATGCCCTCCTAAGTTCAAGCATCTTCAAGATCAGTCCCGCCGACTTCCTGACGCGAATGATCGTCGTCCGCGCGGCGATGAGTCGCTCCCGATCCTTATCAAGCGCCGCGTGACGCTGCACAAGCTCTTCACGGGTGGCATCAAGCCGCTCATCCAAGCGTGACAGCGACCATAGCGCCAGCTCGGTCTGCGTGCTGACGGTGGTCAGGTCCGCCCGCGCGGCGCCTATACGGGCAGCGAGCACGGGCGCCCCGTTGGCGAGCCGCACGTCGACCGCGCGCAAACCCGCGCCCAACTCGCCCAAGCGGCCGGTTACGGCGCGAACAAGCCAGACCATGAGCGCGATGAACACGGCCAATGCGGCAACGATCAGGGTCGCGTTGTTCTCAGGCATGAGGTATGCGCGAATTATCGGCTACGCGCCGGGCTATGCGTCGCGAACCGCAGGCAGGAAAGCTCCGATCACGCCGCCCAACAGAGTCACCGCGCCAAACCCGGCGATCACCACCCCAACGGGCACGCTCTCAGCGAGTACGCCGGCGAGCCCCATCGCGAGCGTCATGGAGCCGAAAACGAGGGTGCTGCGGAAAGCGATGACGCGACCCAGCAGCTCGATCGGTGTCTTCTCCATGAACATCGTCTGGGTGGGGATGATGTAGACCAGGTTGGCGATGCCCACGATCGTCGCTGCCACCAGCGCCACGACGACGTTGCCGGTCAGCCCGAAGACCACGGTGCCCAGGCCCATCACGATGAAGCCACCGACTACCAGCCAACCTTTCCGGAAGCGCGCGCCGATCACGCCCACGGCCAGCCCGCCGACCAGGTTGCCGATGCCGATCGCCGTATCAATCGCGGCGAAGTTCTGCGGGTAGGGAATGATCGTGCCGTCGAGAGCGTCGCGCGCGTAGACGACAGTCAGCGCCAGGGTCACGCCCACGGTCAGTTGCGCGAGCGCGCTGATGAGCGTGTTCTGCATCAGCGCCTGTTGGCCGCGCAGGAAGCGCCAGCCGGCCCCGACTTCGAGCAGGAAGTTGCGCACCGCGTTGCCGGCACGCGGCGCCTGATCGCGCACAAGGGGCGCGACGCTGATCCCCGCCAGCAACAGCGCCGATAGGACGTACGTGGCGCTGTCGGCGAAGAACGCCAGACCCAGTTGACTCGCGGCGGTACCCAGGAACGCGACGAAGAGGCCGGCGATGGGGAAACCCAGGATGTCAGCCAGCGTGTCGGCCGTCCAGGTGGCTGAGTTGGCCGCCATCACGTCATCCTCGGCCACGATGCGCGGCAGCAGCGCCACCTTGGCCGGGCGGAAGAACAGCGAGACCGCGGTGATCACGAAAACGAGCGGATAGACGTAGACGATGTTCATCTGCGCCGCAAACGGGATCGCGATGACCAGCACCGCGCGGATGAGATCGGAGGCGATCATCACCCGCTTGTGTTCCCAGCGATCAACGAACGTGCCGGCAATGGGCCCGAGCAGGATATTGGGCAGCGTCGCGGCCAGGAATACGAGCCCGGTCGCGAGCGGCGAGTTGGTGACCGCGTACACGAGCACGGCCAGCGCCACCTGGTGGAGCCGATCGCCAAAGAGGCTGATCGTCTGGGCGAGCCAGTAGGCGGCAAAGCGCGCGTCGAGGGCGAGGCGGATGTAGGGGTGGCCACGCACCCGCGCTCCCAGTGGCGGCGGCTCGGACAGGCCTGAGCCAACTCCGCCGCCCAGCATGATCGGCCGTTCGAGGCCAATCCAGGTTTCCGCCGCGACGGGCTTGCGCCCAGGCCCAAGGCTCACGCCGCCCTGCGGATCCTCCTTTCCGCGCACGAGACAAGCGAACACGAACCAGGCCAACCCGGCTGCAATGAATGCGTCCCCCACCGACGAGACATTGGTCAGGTAGGGCAGCGGGATGGGGATGATGTCCGCGATTGGTCCGGCGTGGAGAAAGAAGGCCGCGCCAAAGTCAGTCGGCAGCAGCACGTGGAAGCCGGCAACGAGGTCACCTTGAGTGAACCCGGCCGCATCAAGTGCCGGCGGCCATACGGGCATCCAGCCGCCGTTGACCACGATCGCCACGCCGTTCGCGACGACACCGACGAACACGGCGAGAAGTCCGGGGAGGCGCCGGTTCAGCCACAGCGCAACTGCCAGGATGCCGAACGCGGCCGCGAACAGTGGTAGCCGCAACTGGTCCGCCGCAACTACGCCATTGGCGATGGCCGTCTGGGTACCGAATCGGAGCACCAGCG
>JBDTVN010000159.1:0-3735 GCA_040007155.1 Chloroflexota bacterium | reverse complement strand
TGCCGCCCAGTAGGTCGTGCATCAGGTTCTTGGACTTGGGGCCCTGGATCTGCATCGGCGCGACATCGACCTCACGGATCGTCACGTTGAGGTCGGGATAGGCGTGGCGCAGTCCGCGCGCGAAGAGCAGCGCGTCCGACGAAGCCAGCGCGAACCAGAAGGTGTTCTCATCCATGCGCGTCATGACTGGGTCGTTGATGATCCCGCCGTCGCCGTCGCAGATGAGCACGTACTTGGCCTGGCCGACGGCGCACTTGCCCAGATCTCGTGGCGTGAGCAACTGGGCAAACTTGGCGCCATCAGGGCCGCTGATCTCGAGGCAGCGCTCAACCGCGACGTCCCACACCGTCACGTCGTTGAGCAGTGTTTCGAACTCCTCTTCGAATGACTCGAAGCGAATCGGAAAGAGCATGTGGTTGTAGACCGTGAAGCCCTGGGGCGAGTAACGCTGCGTCGCCTCGTAGTACGGGCTATGGCGCAACCTGGCGCCGCGCTGGACAAGGCTCATGTCGAACTCGGACACCCGACCCTCCGCTTTCCTACTGCCCCAGGAATGCCCCCAGCCGGCCAAGCATCATGGCCGTCGCGCCCCACACCAGACGATCGCCGACGCGGTACGCACCATAGCGAAGCGTGAATCCGTCGCGCACGTCGGTCACGATTTCGATGGGCGCGCCTTTGACGAACGCGGCTAGGGGAGCGGCGAAGACAGTGGCCACCTCGTAGCCGTCGGGCGTCAGCTGCGGCGGCCGCTCGGCGAAGGCCACGACCGGCGTGACCATGAACCCGCTTACGCGCACATCGGCCAGTGGCAGCACGCCGGCAATTGACACGCCAGCCGCGACGGGGTCGAGGCCGACTTCCTCGGCCGCTTCCCGAAGGGCGGCTGCGGCTGGTGATTCGTCCGTGCTGTCGATGGCGCCGCCGGGCAAGCTGATCTGACCCGCGTGGCGATGCCCGCCCGGTGAGCGCTCAGTCAGGACGAGTTGCGCGTCGCCGTTGGCGTCTGCATAGATCAGGATCAGAACGGCCGCGTCGCGTCGCGGGATATCCGGCCAGCGCGGTTCGCGGCCAGGGACGCCTTCCGGATCGTCAACGACCTGCGGGATCAACTCGGTTGGCGGCGGCGGCAGCTGCTCCGGCACGGGCGTCAGCCTTGCGACTGCTTCTTCAAACCGCACGCTTCACCAGTCCGCTGAGCGGCGGTTCACGCTCCACGTTCTTACCGAGGATCACCACGACGAAGCCGCCCAGCCCCGACGAGTCGAGCAATCTTCGGACGGCCGCGCGCAGGTTGAGCGCGGAGTCCCAATCCTGGTCCGCGGTCTCGCGCGCAGCGGCGTACACCTCGTCGAGACCCGCGTTAAGCAAGAACTCGGCTTGGCGCACGCGCCCGAGTACCTCGAATCCAGCGTCCCGTGCCTCGTCCTCGAGCGCATCAAAGTCGACATCCGCTGTCAGGTCCTGGTGGCCCACCCCGCCAAGCACCGCGCTCGAGACATGCTGGCCGCGAAAAGCACGCACGGTGTCCCTGTCGCCCGATCCGTAGTCGAGGATCAGCACGAAGCCGCGTTCGAGATCGCGCCCGATCTGCTTGAGCCAGTCAGCCATCTGGAGGTTGACCTCGACGATGTCGCCGGCGTGGAGGCCGATGCGATGGCGTTCGAGCCAGGCGATGAGTCGGTCGTCGGAGATCTCCCCGACCTCTTCAACAAACTGACCGTCGCGCCAGCCGACCAGCAGCTCAGACGGTTCCGCTCCGCCCTCGTAAACGAGGCGATGGATAGGTAGCGCGTCGAGGAACTCGTTGGCGAGGACGACGCCGGTCAGCGGTGTTACTGGCTTGGCAGAGGCGAATTCGACCGGTTCGTAGGCGGTGTCTGCGGTGAGCGCCTGACCCAGGGTTCGGCGTCCCGCGCCGTACTCGCGCACGGTGAAACGAGCGGGGTTGCCCAGACGCTCGCACATCTCTCCGATCTGACACGCGACGACCTGGCCGAAGATCGGATGCAGCTCAGGCGCGGTCAGGAAATCGCCGGATCGTGTCGTGCGTTCGCGGCTCGTTGCGTAGTAACCCAGACCGGGCTCGTACAACGCCCGCTCCATGAAGCGCGCGAACGTGATCGGGCCACTTTGGTCGATCTCCGCGCTGATCAATTCGACGAGATGGGGCTCGCCCGCATCATCGGCCGGTGGCGCGGCGAGTTCTGTGCGTAGTGGCTCTGCGCGCATGGGAACGCCCAGCCTATATCTAGTTCAGCCGCTCCTTGGCCGTGCCGGCCGGCGTCGCCTCGGGCTCCGCGACCTTCTCCGCCGGGCGGCGGACATCGCGTCGGTCGTCAGAAGCGTTCGCGACGACGGTCTCACCGTCCGACGTGAAGAGCAGTGTGCCGCTCCCTGCGTCCGCGTCGACCTTGATTGTCGTGCCCGGCTTGAACTTGCCCTCGAGCAGCGCCCGCGCGAGCGGGTTCTCGACCAGCCGCTGGATAGAGCGCTTCAAGGGCCGCGCCCCGTACGCCGGGTCGAAGCCCTCCGTGGCGACGAGCTGTCGCGCAGCTGGCGTCACGTCCAGCGTCAGGTCGTGCTCGGCCAATCGCTTGGTGAGGTCTGCCAGCAAGAGCTCAACGATATGCGCGAGGTCGCCCTCAGTCAGAGCGTGGAAGACGATGATCTCGTCGATCCGGTTCAGGAACTCCGGCCGGAACACCTGGCGCAAGGTGTCGGTCACCTGCGTCTTCATCTGCTCGTACGAATCTTCATCGCGCTTGCCCGCATAGCCGGTAATGAATTGGCTGCCGACGTTGCTGGTCATGACAATGACCGCGTTCTTGAAGTCGACCGTGCGCCCCTGGCCGTCGGTCAGGCGGCCGTCGTCAAGGACCTGCAGCAGGACATTGAACACGTCTGGATGCGCCTTCTCGATCTCGTCCAGCAACACCACCTGGTAGGGCCGGCGCCGCACGGCTTCGGTCAGCTGCCCGCCCTCGTCGTAGCCAACGTAGCCGGGCGGCGCGCCGATCAGGCGCGACACGGAGAACTTCTCCATGTACTCGCTCATGTCGATGCGCGTCAGCGCCTGCTCGTCATCGAAGAGGAACGCCGCGAGCGCCCGGGCGAGCTCGGTCTTGCCGACGCCCGTCGGGCCCAGGAAGATAAAGGAACCGATCGGCCGCTTGGGATCCTTTAGCCCCGCTCGCGCCCGGCGCACAGCGTCTGACACAGCCTCGACGGCCTCGTCCTGGCCGACGACGCGCTTGTGCAGCTCGTCTTCCATGCGGATGAGCTTGGACTGCTCGCCCTCCATGAGCCGCGTGACCGGCACACCGGTCCACGCCGAAACGATGCGGGCGATGTCGTCCGCGTCGACCTCTTCCTTGAGCAGGCGCTGCGCGCCGCTCTGAGCGAGCGCGGCCTCCTCTTGGGCGAGGCGCTGCTGAGCCTCGGGCAGCTTGCCGTACTTGAGTTCGGCGGCCTGGCCGTAGTCAGCGGCGCGCTCGGCCTTGTCGATATCGAGCTGCAAGTCCTCGAGCTGCTTCTTTGTCGCGCGCAGCTCGGCGATCTTGGCCTTTTCCTGCTCCCACTGGCTTTTCAGCGCGCCGGCGCGCTCGCCGATATCGGCCAGTTCCTTCTCGAGCGTCTTGAGCCTCGTCTTCGATGCGTCGTCGCGTTCCTTGCGCAGGGCCTCGCGCTCGATCTCGAGCTGGATGCGCCGCCGCTCGAGCTCGTCGAGTTCGA
>JBDTVN010000158.1:0-3738 GCA_040007155.1 Chloroflexota bacterium | reverse complement strand
CGTACCAATCCTTGACGCCCTTGTGGCCACGGCAGGCGCCTTTTTTCTCTGCGTTCGACGAATAGGTACCGTCCTTGCACATTCCCATCGTGCCACTGGGAGCGTCCGCCGGCGGAGTGGCAAAGACGGCGGTCGCGGCGACCGAGCCGACGATGAGTACAGAAAGGGCGAAGAATTTCATGGGGCCTCCCGACTGGATGTGCTGAGACTAGTGAGCTTCCCGTTGGTACAAAGTAGGACAAAGTCGCAATGATCCGGCGGCCGCACGCTCGACGGCAGCTGCTGGCCGCATGCATGATTCCTCAAGGCTGGCTACCAAGTAGCAACCGGTGACTCTGTCGAATCTCGCGCTGAACGCCATCGTCGGCATCATTCTCGGCACCATTCCGAGCGTGCTGACGAGGTCCAGGGCTTACGGCCGCCTTTCCGTCGATGTCGGCGCGGGTATTTCTGGCTGTGTGGCGATGGCCTGGTTTCTGGCGCCTCTCAGTCCTCCGGCAGCGTCGACTTGGTTCGCAGGGCCTGGAATCCTGACCTGAATCTGATCGGTGTTTGCCATCGCGCTGGGGCGGGTTGTCGGCTAAGGTCGACCGGATGATTGCAGCAGCGGTTTGGCGCCGCAACCGGTTCGTCCGTCATGTCGTCGTTCGGCCTCGCCTTTACGTTGCGCTCGTGGTCGCGATCCTGGTCGGCTGGTTCTTACCCACAAACATCGCCAGCCACCAGATCACGCGCTGGCTGATCGCCTGGAACGCCGGCACAGGCCTCTATGTCCTGCTCGCCGCAGTCATGATGGTCCGCTCAACCCATCAGCATATGCGCCATCGCGCCCAGCTGCAGGACGATGGCCAGCTCGTCATCCTCGCCATGGTGGTAATTGCATCGATCGCCAGCCTGGCGGCGATCGGCGGCGAACTCGCGGTGGTCAAAGACATGCACGGACCTATAAAAGTTGCGCACATTGCCCTGGCCGGGGTGACGGTCCTGTCGTCCTGGGCGTTTATCCAGGTCATGTTCTGTTTGCACTACGCGCACGACTATTACGCGGCTACTTGTCATGGACGGCCTGTTGGCCTGCAGTTTCCGGAGGACGACCAGCCCGACTATGGCGACTTCTTCCACTTCGCCGCCGTCATCGGCACATCCGGGCAGACGGCCGACGTCAGCTTCTCATCCAAGCCCATGCGGCGGATCGGCACCGTGCACTGCATCCTGGCCTACCTCTTCAACACCACCGTGCTGGCTTTGCTGATCAATATCGGCGCGGGGTCGTTTTGATGAGGGCGAAGTTGCCGCTGCCGCTTCTTTTTCGAGGCTTGCGTCTTGGGTTAGCACTACTGGCCATGACGGGGTCGTCGAAGGGCTGCCGGGGCGATATCACGAATGGCTCCTGGGACTCGAGATCGGCGTGCAACCTTATTGGCAGCTACCTGCTCGACTGAAGCGAATGCGCGAGCAGCCGAGTGTGCTGGCCATGAAGAAGAAGTGCACTCCCTCGATTTCACCGGTGACGCGGGCAATCGCGATGCAGGCCGTGTAAGACGCGGGGATCACTGCGTCGCCTGCTGGTTCGGCCCAGTTCGGCCATCGTGCGAGAGCGGAGAAGCGACAATCACCGACAGTGAGCGGTCGGCGCGGGGTCGACTTGGCATCGGGTGCCCTGGCAAACCAGGAAAGCGCTCAGTCGACGGCTCCCTCCCGCGCCATGATCCACGATCTGGGCTAACGCGTGTCCTGGTTCATCCGTGGGTGTACTTTGCTGTCATGGGGTATCTTGGGGCATTTTTTACTTGGATACGCTCCTCAAGCACGCACCCATAGGACCCGCCTTCGCGGCATCGCATCTCGAGGTTGTCGTTGTTCTGATACTGTCACAGCCTCCTCGGCGAGCGCATGGGGACCGCTCAGATCGTAGGCGCGGCGTTGATTCTGAGCGGCATCGTGTGCGTGGCGTTCAGTGAATCGCGCGCGGTGAACGGCATGGACCCGGAGAAGACTTCGGTCTGAGCTCTCGATTTATGCGACTCATTGGTCTTGGTGCGCCGTTTCCGATCCAATACTTCAGCCGCCGATGAGAATTGCAAGCCTCCATCCGCCTCGATCGGCCATAAACGGAGGTCTTCATTCAAACAATGCGCCTTCACACGACACGCGTCGCGACCGCCCGGTACTTATATGGCGCGTCGGGCTATGCCCGTGACGGCGTTGCGCCGACCGGCGTCGTGACTCGCTGGAAGCGATTCCTTAGCTGCCTGCGTCACATCGACACCTTTCGCGTCTGGCTGAGCGACCCGGCCGAATCGGCTCTTCGCCGGGCGCTCGCCCATCGTCCGTCAATCGTCACCTGCGTGTCGCGTCCCTATCTGCACCGCGGCTGGTCGGCGTCTCGAAAGCTGGCGGTGATACGCGATCATTACCGGCTGGTGGCCAGCCGGTATGCCTTCCTGGGCTTTGAGCCGAGCGGATCGATCCGGCTCGCCGGACTGGATGAGGTCCTGACCCCAGACATCGACAATTCATCTCCGATCGGCTCTCTGGTACTTCGACTCGACAAGCCCGGCTGGTTCGAACATGAAGGCGAGCTCACCTTGAGTTTGCTGGCTGGCACGGCGCGCCTTTATTCACTGGTCTTCACGCTCGGGCTCGTCGCGGGCAGGTCTGTCGCCTGGATCGGAGCTTTGCAAGGCCAAGGTTTGCCCGAAGCGCTGGACGTCTATCGCCGCCTCACGCATCGGCTGCATGGCCTGCGGCCTCGCGATCTGGTGGTCACGGCGTTTCGCCAGCTCTGCCGCTCGCTGAATGTCGACTGCATCCTGGCGGTGTCGGACGAGATGAGGGTCAGCAGCGATCCCTATTTCGCCGCGCACGCTGCGGTGTCCGCGAGCTACGACACCGTCTGGCTGGAAAACGGCGGCACGCCTCCAGCCGTTAACGCTGCCGGCCGGAATCCCGAGGCCGGCTTCTTCGATCTGAGCGTCGTGCCCGTGCGGCGCGCGGGCGTCGAGATTCCGAGCCGCAAGCGCGCCCAGTACCGGCGCCGTTACGTCATGCTCGACAGGCTGGCGACGCAGATCGACGCTGCGATCCGGCTCGAACAGCAAGGCCCCGGCGTCGCGATCAGCGACTTGCGGTGCGACCACGCGAACCGCGCGCAGGTGCTGGTTTGAATCTGCTCGCCGGCCTGAGGGGCAAGGGCATTAAGGATCGGCTGCTGCACCCGTACGACGCGTTCTGGGATGCCCGGCTCGGCATCTCGACCTTCGGCTTTATCCCCGCCGTCGGCGACAGCAATGACGCGGCTTGGCAGGGCCACTATCAGCCCACGCCCTACCGCGACATCTTTGTCATGCTTCGCCACGCGGGCATCGGCACGGGCGACGTCTACGTCGACCTAGGCTGCGGCCTGGGTCGCACCGTGTTCGCCGCGCACTGGCTGGGCGCGAAGCGCGCGGTCGGCGTCGAGATCAATCGCCAGCTTGCGGCGCAATGCGAGCGCAGCGCCGCCCGCCATCGGCGTGCCCCCGCATGCGACGACCCGGTCCGTGCCGTCGAATTTGTCTGCGCGCCGGCACAGGCCTATTCGCACCCAGACACCACGGCGGTCTTCCTGTTCCATCCGTTCGGTGCTGGCACCCTGAAGCAAGTCGTTGACACGCTCGACGACGAATTGACCCGCCGCCCACGACCGCTGCAGGTCATCTACTTCAACCCCGTCCACGACCAGGTGTTCGAACAGTC
>JBDTVN010000157.1:0-3749 GCA_040007155.1 Chloroflexota bacterium | reverse complement strand
ACCGCCATGCCACCGATCGACAACCTGCAGCGGGTGCCGATCTACCACCTCGAAGCCCTCGAACGCCAGGGCATATTCACGACGGGTTTGCTGCTGGAGGTTTCGGAGACTCCGACTCGGCGGCAGTACTTGGCGGACCAGATCAATGCCACGGTCAACGATGTCAACGACTGGCGCGATGAGGCGCTGCTGCTCAATCTGGCCAACTTTGGAGCGGCCGAGCAACAGCTCTTCACCCAGGCCGGCATCGTCGGACTCAACGATCTCATCAATCTCGATGACGCCGAATACCGGCTGCGTCTCGAACGCGCCGCGCGGACACTCGGGACCGAGGTGCCAGCATCGCTGACGGTCGAAGGATGGATGGAGCAGGCCCACACCCTGGCGGAGGAATAGCTCCCGCGCGGCCGTCGCGCAGCTGGCTTGGCTGGCTGCTGCCACCGGCGACGGCGCTCATCATCATCGTTGCCGCGGTGCTCGTCCTGATGACGCCGCTCTGGATGCACTTTGCTATCCCCGCGTCTGGTGGCGGTATTCGAGGTCTCACCGTGGAAGACTCGCTCGGGATCTCCGACTGGACAGTCGAGGACCTCCTCCTGGGCGGAGACTTCTCCGTAATCTCCGGCTCCGACTACGTGCCCGTCTACACGAATGCGGAGGCCGCGCACCTGCGCGACGCCAGGACCGTGCTGTGGCTGGGCATCTTCTTGGCGGTCGTGTCGGTCGTGTTGATCGGCGCGGCATTGGTACATCGCCCGAAGGACGCGCGACGCTGGCGGGCGGTTGCCCGCGGTGGGGCAGGGCTAGCGGTGGGAGCGGTCATAATCGGGGTAATCGGCTACTTCGCGTTCGACGCGCTGTTCGTGCTGTTCCACGAGGTTTTCTTCCCAGGCGGCAACTGGGAGTTTCCAGCGGACAGCAACATGATCCGGCTCTATCCGTTCGCGTTCTGGCAGTTGACTGCGGCGGCGCTGGGCGTGCTGTGCGTGATCGGTGGTGGCGCGGTTTGGTATGTCGCACGACGCCGAGCGCGGGCGCTGGCATGAGCCGGTCCGATTTGCCGCCGATGATGTCGCTCGATGACGCGCGAGCGCGGATGCTCGACGGTCTGGCGCCGCTCCCCGCAGAAGTCGTCGCGCTAGGCGACGCCGCGGGCCGCGTCCTGGCCGAGGCGTTGACAAGTCGCACCACCCTGCCGCCGTGGGACAACAGCGCGATGGACGGTTTCGCGGTCATTGCCGCTGATACATCCGCGGCGAGTCGTGAGTCGCCGATCGGACTCAAGGTGGTGGGCGAGGCCGCGGCCGGTCGGGTCGCGACCGCTTCAGTGTCGAGCGGCAATGCGGTGCGCATCCTGACCGGCGCGCCGCTACCCCCAGGCGCCGACGCGGTGGTGCCCGTCGAGGACACCGACGCGCAGCCGGGCGTCGCCGATCTGCCGCGCGAAGTGGCCATCTACTTAGCCGCGAGCCCTGGTGCTCACATCCGGCGCGCGGGGAGCGACCTGGTCCAAGGCGCGCCGCTGCTCGCGGCCGGCACCCAGTTGACGCCGGCAGCATTGGCAGTCGGCGCGGCCGGTGGACATGCGCAGATCAGCGTTCCTCGCCGGCCGCGCGTCGCGGTGCTGTCGACCGGCGACGAGCTGGTGGCGGCCGGTCAGCCGCTCGGCCCGGCGCAGATCCCGGAAAGTAACTCGATCGGGATCGCGGCAGCGGCGCGCGAGCTTGGCGCCGACGTTCAAACCCTGGGGATCGCGCGCGACGACCTGAATGACGTGCTCGCCCACCTGCGCCGAGGGCTGGGGTGGGCAGACGTGATCGTGGCCAGCGGCGGCGTGTCGGTCGGTGCCCACGACGTCGTCAAAGACGCGTTCGCGCAGGTCGGCCGCATTGATCTATGGCGAATTGCCGTACAACCGGGACGACCGCTCGCGTTCGGCCGCGCCCGTGCGGCCAATGGCAAACGTGAAGTGCTGCTGTTTGGTCTGCCGGGCAACCCGGTCAGCAGCCTCGTCACATTCGAGCTGTTCGTGCGGCCCGTTCTGAGGCGCCTGGCGGGGCACGCGGATGTGATGGGCCGGGACGTCGTCCGCGCCACCCTCGATCAGGCCGTGAGCAAGGCGCACAACCGCCGCGCCTTTATTCGGGTTAAGTTGATCGCTGCACCAAATGGTTGGCATGCGAACCTCGCCGGCGGCCAGGATTCACATGTCCTGTCGGCCCTCGCGGCAGCCGACGGATTAGCGATCATTGACGAGCAACACGACTCCCTGCCTGCCGGGAGCGAGGTCGAGGTGATCAGGATCCGATGAGGCCGACCCCCCAGGACCGCACCGAGCGCCGCCGCTTGACTCATGTCAGCCGGGGTGGGCGGCCGCGCATGGTTGATGTTTCAGAGAAGCCGATGACCGCCCGACGAGCCGTAGCGGAAGCCTTCGTTACCTTGGAGCAGGAGACGCTGACCGCGATCATCGACGGTCAGACGACCAAGGGCGATGTGCTCACAGTGGCTGAGATGGCCGGTGTCATGGGCGCGAAGCGAACCTCCGAGCTGATCCCGCTGTGCCATCCGATTGCGCTGACCGACCTGGTGGTCGAGATCGTGCCCGAACGCGCGGGACCAGGGGTGCGCATCCGCGCAACCGCCGCGACGGTGGGCCAGACCGGCGTCGAGATGGAGGCGCTCACCGCAGCATCAGTCGCCGCACTTACCGTTTACGACATGGTCAAGGGCGTCGATCGTGGCGCGATGATTCGCGAGGTGCGGCTGCTCGAGAAGTCGGGCGGCAAATCGGGTGAGTGGCGTCGCTCGGCGGACGCCTCCACGGACGGCTCCGCGCCATCCTCGCGCCCACCAACCAAGCACACCTCCTTCCGCAAGCGCCCCGACCGTTGAGCAGAGTTGCCCTCGTCCTCACCATCAGCGACGGCGTCAGCGCCGGCACGCGCCAGGACGAGAGCGGCGCCGCCCTGGCCGCGCGACTGGAGCAGCTGGGTTTCGAAGTCCAGCGCCAGACCGTCGCCGACGCGACTGACGAGATCGCCATCGCGATCAGTGGCGCGACCGGCCACACCGCCCTCGTGATCAGCACTGGCGGCACCGGCCTTGGCCCGCGAGACGTGACGCCGCAGGCACTGCGCCAATTGCTCGACTATGAGATCCCGGGATTCGGCGAGCAGATGCGCGCGTACGGCCGCACGAGGACGCCCATGGCCGATCTGTCGCGCAGCATGGCCGGTGTGCTCGCCTCGACCCTGGTCATCGCAGTACCTGGCAGCACCGGCGGCGCGCTCGATTCACTGACCGCTATTGAGCTATTGCTCGACCACGCGCTTGAGACGCTCGGCGGCCACACACAGCACACGCAGTCGCAGGCATGAGCGTCGTCGACCGCATCCCGCTTTACCCGCTCGCGCCCGCGCTTTTCCTTGTCGCGGTCGTGGGTTTCGTGCTGTTGATGGCGCGGCACCTGCGTGTCTTTGCGGTCGTGCAGCCAGCAGCAGTGGGCGATCGGCCGGGCTGGTTCACGTCGATGTTCAAGTACACGGTCCTGCAGGTGCGGATGTTCCGCGATCTCGATGCGGGGCTGATGCACGCCACCATCTTCTGGGGCTTCGTGATCCTGACCGTGGGCACCGCCGACCGCGTCACCTTTGGCCTGGTCGAGCACATCGTGCGTCCGCTGCTCGACGGCTGGCTGTGGCGGCTGCTGATGCTCAGCCAGAACATGTTCGTGCTGGGCGTCCTGG
>JBDTVN010000156.1:0-3802 GCA_040007155.1 Chloroflexota bacterium | reverse complement strand
TCGTGGCGCGCATCTGTTGGCTGGTCGCGTCCGGCGCGGATCCTGCGTCCATCACGGCCGTGACATTCAACAAACGCGTGGCCGATGAGCTTGGCGAGCGGCTGGCGGCGGCCCTCCAACCATTGGCGCCAGCCGTGGTGCCGCGAGTCCGGACCTTCCACGCACTGGGCCGAGAGATCCTGGCCGAGACGGGCGCCCCGGTCAAGAACCTGACCGACCGAGCCGACGCGCTGCGGGCGTTGAACGGCGGTCGTGGCCTGCCGGCGGCCGAGATGCGCCGATTCGACGACGGATTCTCACGTCTCAAGTTGGAGGACGAGCTCGACGCGGCGGCTGCCGAACGTTTGTTAGGTGAGTCAGCAGAGCCGCGCGCAGACGCCGACCTGCTCCACCGCTTCATCGCTTACGAGCGCTGGCTCGCTGGTCGATCAGCTTTGGACTTTGATGACCTGGTGCGGCGTGCCCTGTCCGTCTTGCGTGATGACGCGGCGGCGCTGACCGCGTGGCGGGCGCGCTGCACGACGCTTCTGGTCGACGAGGTGCAGGACGTCGATCGGTCGCAGCTCGATCTTGCAGTGCTGCTCGCCGGTGAGCGGCGCGACATCTTCCTCGTCGGCGACGACGACCAGACGATCTACGCGTGGCGACTGGCCGATGTGCGGCGAGTGCTCGATCTGGCCGGTGAGCTACCCGGTTTGCGCCGGGTCGACCTGGTGACGAACTATCGCTGTCCGCGGCCGGTCGTCGAGCGCGCCGTGAAGTTGATAAGCGGCAACAAGGAGCGCTTTGCGAAGACCATTCGCGCCCGCGACGACGCGGCCGGAACGCTCGCGCTGGCGTCCGACAGTGGTGACGACCTCGATCGTGCCCGCCGGCTGCTTGCGACGTGGCTGCCAGCCGCGCCCGGCGCTCACGCGATCTTGGCCCGAACCAACATCGAGCTCGCACCTTACGCGGCAGTCGCCCTGGAGCGTGGCATTCCCTATCGCGCGGCGGAGGACGGGCTGCTGCTCGACGATGGCCGCGTCGACGCCCTGCTCGCTGCCCTCCCCGCGGATGTGCGCCCCTCAGTTGCGCTGGCACGCGCCGGCGGTCGACCCAACCGTGTCGCGCGCAGCCTCATCGCGTGGTCGCTGCCGTATCGAACCGCGGCCGATCTGCGCATCGCAATCGCCGCCGCGCGTCAACAACGCGTCGCTATGCGCTCGGACGACGCGCAGCTCATCCTGGCCACCGCGCACGGCACCAAAGGTCTGGAGTTCGACCACGTCGCCGTCATCGGCATGGACGAGCACGTCTTTCCCAGCCGGCGAACACTCGAGGACTCCGACGACCCGAGCCGCGCGCTCGAGGAAGAGCGCCGCCTCGCCTACGTCGCCTGGACGCGCGCCCGCAAGTCACTCACCCTTGTCTATGACCCGACCGCGCCGTCCGTGTTCATGACCGAAGCATTCACGGCGTCCGAGCTCAGGTCTAGGAGCAATCCGTCATAGCCCTCGAGAGCCATTGGGCGAGATGCTAGCGATGGCAGGAGGGAGGCGACCGGCGTTGATCGCAGCGGCACGCAGGATCGATGACCTCCTGTGCCAAGTCGAAGCACTTCTGCGCCGATGCGTGGACCGAGCGCTGCCACAACTGCGGCTTCCGCCGCGAGATCGGGCCCTATGAGCTCGTGTTTGACGCCTGTCGGCCTGCTCGGGCCAGATCCATGGCTTGCTTGATGGACATCCGTCGACCCGCGTCGGTGGCGCGCGTGACGTCCTCCGCGGAAAGTGCGGCGCGTGCACGATCGACGAACTCGCGCCCGGGCGTCTCGTCGGAGTAGACGTTTACAATGCCCTCCTGGCCAGCATAAACCTCGGCGGCAGCGGCAATCTGGACGGCGCGGTCCGGGCAGTCTGCGGCCTCTGTCGAGGCGAGCCCGACCAGCGAAAGTCCCACGCCGCGCACGCTGCCGACGTCCATGTATGCCTGGACCGAATCGAAGAAATAGCCGCGGGCCTTAGCCGCGTCGCCGTTCCGCAGGTATGTCCAGGCCATTTCGCTCAGGACGCGCGCCTCCTCAGCACGATCACCAACCGATTCAAACGCATGCAGCGCTTGCACATACAGTCCCAGCGCCGTTTCCAGATCACCACGCGCAGAGGCGATTGATGCGCGCCCGCCGATGGAAAGGCCAATACCCTCCAGGTCGCCGAGCGTTTGTTGTATCTCCAGTGCCTCCAGGAACCTGCGATCGGCAAAGTCAAGATCGCCCGAAGCCATGCGAAGGATGCCGTCGAACGCCAGGGCCATGCCATGACCCCAGGTAAAACCGGTCTTTCGGCCGAGATCGACGGCGTCGCTCATCCACTTGAGACCGGAAACAAGATCGAGGCCCAACAGCGCGACCCCCTGGAGCAACGCACTGATGCACTGCTCGCGCCGCGCATTGAGCTCTGAGGCCATCCGGTAGGCCTCGTTCAATTGCTCGTAAGAGAGCTGGAACTCGCCCAAGATCCACGAGCCCAAGCCCGCGCAAATCATTGCGCCGACGCGGCCGATGGTCGCCAACCTGGCGGTGTCGCACTCGAGGAATGCAGCCGCATATTCCTTGGCGGTGACATTCTTGCCACGGATGTGCCAGTAGAAGTACAGGTCACCGCACATCTTCATGCCGGCTTCCACCGCCATAGCGTCGCCACGTCGCGCCCCTGCGAGGAAGGTGTCGAGCGCGGTCGTGAGGTTGCCTTCGTCGGCGATACCGCGTTCCAATGCGCCGATCTGATCCGTGCCCTCCGTGTCGTCCCGAATCGCGTGCGCCAGTTGAGCAAATCTCAGCGCGTGACGCTCCGTCGTCGTCACGGCGTCACGAGAGGCTTCGAGACGCTCCCGGGCGTAATCGCCGATCGTCTGAAGCATTCGCAGCCGGCCTGTCTGGCCATCGACCTGCACGAGAGCCTTGTCCACAAGCGACTCGATCGCGTCGAGCGCCGAATCGCCTGCCTCGGCGCACGCGGCCTCCACATCGTCGATGGTGCAGCCGCCCACGAAAACGGCCATTCGTCGAAACAGGCTCTGCTCCGGCTCAGTCAAGAGCGAGTGGCTCCAGGCGATCGTGGCGCGCAGGGTCTGTTGTCGCTCCGGAGCTTCACGAGGGCCTGACGTGAGCACATTGAGCGCACCGCTGAGCCGTTCGTTCAGCGCCTGTGGCGACATGATCCGAAGACGCGCCGCGGCCAGCTCGAGCGCCAGCGGCAGCCCGTCGAGCCTGCGACAGATATCGGCGATGGACTTCGCGTTGTCAGGCGTTACTTCGAACGTGCTCTTTGCCGCCAGAGCCCGTTCGACGAACAACGCGGTCGCCGGGTAGTTCATCAGGGCGCCGGCCGTGTCCGTTTCCCGTGAATCGGGAAGCTCGAGCGTCGGCAGCGGATACTCCCTTTCGGCCGCGAGGCGCAGCGGTGTCCTGCTAGTAACGACGATCCGTAGATTCGGACAGCCCTGTGCGATGTGTGCAACCTCCGGCGCCGCGCGAACGATCTGCTCCATGTTGTCCAGCAGGAGCAGCGCGTTCTTGTCTCCGATGAGAGCAACGACGCCGTCGCGAAGGGACCGCTCCGCTGCCTCCTTCACGTCCAGCGTGGCTGCGAGAGCGGGCACGAAATCGTCCGGCTCGGTGATATCAGCCAGGGAGACGAAGGCGAGTCCGTCAAGGAATTCCGGGGCCAGCAAGCGACCCAGCTCAATGAGCATCCGTGTCTTGCCCACGCCGCCCGGACCGGTAACGGTCACGATGCGCCCAGTGCGGACGAGCCCGACG
>JBDTVN010000155.1:0-3807 GCA_040007155.1 Chloroflexota bacterium | reverse complement strand
GATGTGTGTGCGCAGGATGCGACCGCTGGCGATGGCCGACTCGACCACCGACTCGGACGCCACCCGCCCCTTGCCACCAGCCAGCCGCTGCCCCAGCGACCACTTCGCGAGCCCGTATTCCTGCGACTGCACGGCGCCCAGCCAGCCGACCACGTCCTCGACAGACGCGAACCGCGACGTGCCCGCCAACACCAGGCGTTGGTTGCGCAGGCGCAGTCGCGCGATGTCGGCCAGTTTGGTCACCGCCAGAGGTTAGATTCGGAACGTGCAACGAGTGCGCGACGTCCTGCGGCACATCCAGATCGAGGACGTGACGCTCGCGGCGATCCTGCTGCTGACGCCTTTTGTGGCACCGATCACTAACTTGCTGCCGGTTTTCGGCGGTGGCAACGACTTCCTGGGCGGGCTCGTCGCGTTCCTCGCCGCAGTCGGCGCGATCGTGGCCATGGCGACGCGCGTGCCTGATCAGAACCGTTTGGAAAAGCCTGTCCCGGAGACTGATGCGCTGCCCATGAGGATCTGGTTGGTCGGGCCGTTCATAGGTGCAGTCGGCTTCGTTGCCGGCGACTCGCTCGATCGGATGGGATTGCCCGGCGGCGACGTGCTGGTTGGCATCGCGGTCCTTGTGGCCATGGTGGCCTTCCTGGCGGGCAAGCGCCTACCGGTCGTGTCGCGCAACACGCGCCGCCTGTTGGTCGGGCCGTTCGTGCTTCTGTGCACGGCGTTTCTACAGCAGCTCGCGGCCCAGTTCACGGGCGCGTTCGCCGGCACCGACGTCCTTGGCCAGCTGCTCGCCATGCACAACCCCATCTTTGTGATCGAGTTGTTCGGCATCCTGGGGTTTATCGCGCTGATCTTCTACGAGATGTTCGTCTTCGCGCCGCGCGAGCTGGCCGACCCGGGCGCGAGCTCCCGCGCGTGGGCGGTGCGCTTCGCGATCTTCTACGTCTCGCTCGCCGCGGCGATCCTGGTCGGCGGTTCTGGTCTGCTGCTAGTCGCCTGAGGCAAACTCCGCCAGCCCTGCGACACTTGCATGAAATCAACGAAAGGACGGGTCATGGCCAAGCACTCGAGGGCTGAGCGCGAAGCGCGCAAGAGTCAGAGCGAAGACGTGGAGCGGATTCAGGCGGCCTGGTCGGCCAGCCTCAAGCCCGCTGCCGCCGCAGAATTCAACGAGCGCGTCGCTGCTGCGCGAGCGCGCGGTCCATTGCCGCCGCCGCCTGACATGGCGCCGGGCACCCTGCCCAACCCGCCGCGGCCGGGACGCGAGCCCAAGCCGCCCAAGCTGGACACCCGCTCCAAGCGGAGGTATTAGCCGCGCATGACGAAGCGCAAGAAGCCCTGGACACCGACTGTCCGGCCTAACGCCAAGCGCGCGCCGGCGCCGGGATCTGAAGAGGCGCCCGAGCGGCCCAACCTGGCCACGATCAACCTCAAGGCAGGCGCCGGCCAGGCCGGGCTGACCGTGGGCGACCGCGTCAAGATCGAAGCCGCGGGACTCTATTCGGGCGAGATCGCAACGATCGAGCGGCTCAGCAACGGCGCCATCCCGTCAGCGCTGGTGCGCACTCAGGCCGGCGCAACGCGCCAGGTCCGCACGATCGACCTGGCGCCAGCCAAGGAGCCGACACCGGCCAAGGAGCCGACACCGGCCAAGGAGCCGACACCGGCCAAGGAGTAGGCGCTACTCCGAGCCGAGGTGACACTACTATCGTCACCGAGCGGCGTAAACCGCGATTGCCATCGCCGCTGGTCCGTCGTGTGGGCCAAACCTCGCTCCCAGCCGCGGGGCCACGCTCAGACCGGCGCTGCTACCAGGTGGATCGGCTGCTAAGGAGCCGATAAGCCGCGTTCTTGACGATAGCGGTGTCATGGGACGCGCCAATCGGTCCAAGCCACGAACAAGAGTCCAGGTCGCCGCCGATGACGCGACGCAAGCGCTCCAGAAGAAGCTGGGTCGGTCCCTCAAGGACGGCCGGGCGCGGCACGGCTGGACGCAGCTGGAAGCTGCCGCGCGAGCGGGACTCTCGCGTTCCGAATGGAGCACCCTTGAGCTGGGTCGGCGGCCTTCGACCGTCCTCGCGCTGAACCGCGCGGCCCACGCCTTGCACTCTGGCCTGAGTGCCTACCTTGAGCAGATCTCCGCGGCCGACCTGCCGCGCGATGCGGTCCATCTGCGCCACCAGGAACTCGTGATTAAGACGGCTCGGCCAGGCGGATGGGGTTCACTGCCGGAGGCGCAGCTCGGTCAGGATGCACGCACCTCGCGCTGGGTCGATGTGCTGCTCGAACGGCGACGCGCCCACTCGGCGACCGAATATTGCGCGTGCGAGATCTGGGATTGGCTCGCTGACGTCGGCGGATCGGTGCGCGACTTTGCCCGCCGGGTAGAAGCGCTTGGTCGGTACGGCATCACCCGTATGCGGGGCGACGAACCGCCACCGTATGCCAGCGGCTTCTGGGTCCTCCGCGCTACCAGACGCAATCGCCAACTCGTGACTGAGCATCGCAATTTCTTCGACGGCCGCTTCCCGGGCTCGGGCCACGCCTGGCTCGCAGCGCTCGCGAGCCCTGCCGCGCCTATGCCAATGGAGCCTGCTTTGCTTTGGGTCTCTGTCCGCGGCGATCGGCTGTTTCCCGCTCGGCTGCGCTGAGAAGGAGCCGCCCGAGGTTACTCCCCGACGGATGTGTCCTCGATGACCGAGAGGATGTTGCCCGCGTTGTCCTTGAACCAGGCGATGGCCGGGCCCTGTGGGTCGCGCGCGACGCCCATCTCGTCCTGCTTCATCTGCTCTGTCTCCGGGTAGCGCTCCATCGAGACATCCACGGCCTTGAGGTCGCCGACCGCGGCCGCGATGTCGTGCACCACGAAGTTCAGCACCGTGAACGTCGCCGGCTCATGGTTGGGCTTGGGATAGATGGTCACGTGCTGGTCAGCGCCGAGCACGACCTCGATCAGGCCCATCGGGTTGTCGCGGACCTCGAGGCCCAGCTTGCGGCCATAGAACTCCTTGGACTTGTGGATGTCGTCGGTTGAGAAACTGGCAAATGCCGATCGAACCTTGAGCACTAAGTCACCTCTTTCGGCGCCATTGTCACCCGCGCCCGGTTAAGGCGCGCCTGCCGCAGCAACCGCCGCATAGATATCCAGCTTGCCGTAGCCCCAGTCGGGATTGGGGACCGCGCCGGTGAATGAGTCGGCGGTGGCGGTCGTGTGCAGGATTTCGCGCGCCTGATCGGTGGTAAGGGTCGGGTTGACTGAAAGCATCAAAGCGATCGTGCCCGCCACGATCGGCCCAGCCGCGCTCGTGCCACCAAAGCGAATGTAGTGTCCTTCCCCGTCCTGCGGCCACAGGTGGCGGAACGAGTCGTCCGACCACCATGAGCCAACGCCCAGCGCGGCCGGCACATTCTGGCCCGCGGCAGTGAGATCAACCACGTCACGACCATCGCGCGTCGGCCCGCCCGACGAGCGGTACCAAAGCTCGCCCGTGCGCCCTTCGGTCGAGAAGTCCTGCGTGACGCCGTTCATGTTGATGAACGAATCGAGGGCGACGTGGACGCCCGTGACGATGACGCCGCGCGTGCTGGCCAAGTCGCTCGCGCGTCCCTCGACGAGCTGAGACGGCTCCAAATCGATCGACGAAGTCAGCGGCTGCGGACCCAGGACGTCGCCGTAGAGGTCGACGTGGCCCTGTCCGTCACCGGTTGCGGCGAACGTGATCTGACCCGACTCACCATCGTGACCCACAATCGACATGTATACGGCGTGATCGCCACCGTCCGATGACCATGGATCGAATTCGG
>JBDTVN010000154.1:0-3808 GCA_040007155.1 Chloroflexota bacterium | reverse complement strand
GACCCCGCGTCGCCGCTTCGGCGGCGACGCGGTCCGACTCACCCCACTGCATGAAAGAACATTTGATGAACTCGCGACGCCGGGCAGGGATTGATGGCTGGCGCGCCCTTCGCCTGATGGTCGCAGGCGCTGTGGCCATTTCCCTGAGCTTGTCGCTGACGGGCACGGTCAGCGCCCATCCGTTGGGCAACTTCACGATCAATGTCTACGACGGACTGACGGTCACGCCACAGAGGACGTACGTCGATCACGTCGTCGATATGGCTGAGCTTCCCACGGTCGAAGCGCGCAACGCGATCGACGTCAATTCCGACGGCGCGCTTAATGACGACGAGGGTGCGACGTGGGCGCTAAAGACCTGCACGTCGTTTGCCTCCGGCCTCGTGCTGAGCGTTGTCAACGTGCCTACGAGCATGCGTCCAACTGAAGTGGGTCTGTCCTTCCCCCCCGGCCAAGCCGGGCTGACGACTCTGCGCCTCGTTTGCGGCTTCGAGGCCGACTACCCAACGCCCGCGCAATCGGCCGACGTATCCTTTATGGACAACACATTCGCCGGCCATCAGGGCTGGCGCGAGATCACCGTCAGCGCCGCAGGCACGACACTCGGGGGCGCCGGTGACTATGGGCAAGGTTCGAGCAATCGACTGCGGTCGTACCCCGTCGCCGCCGGCGGCGCGATTCGCGCCCAGACTGACGCCCGGTTCACGGTGGAGGCAGTCGCCGGCGCACCCAGCATCTCAGCACCGGCCCTGTCTGACGCCGTGCCCGTTGGCAGTCCCCCGAATCTCGTCATGCGGGCCGCCGATAGCGCCGCCGCCGTACCTGGCGGAGTGACAGACTTGCCCGCCCAGTTGACGGACATCATCCAGGCCAAAGACCTTTCAGCACCGGCAGTACTCCTCTCGCTCCTGCTGGCCCTCGTCGTAGGTGGTGTGCACGCCGCGACCCCGGGACACGGAAAAACGCTGATGGCTGCGTACCTCGTCGGATCGCGCGGCACCACGCGACACGCGCTCGCGCTCGGCCTCACGGTGACCATCTCGCACACGATTGGTGTCCTCACACTGGGCGTCCTTGTCGTACTTGCCGGCGCAGCGCTACCTGCGAGCCAGCTCTTCCCAGTGCTCGGGCTCGTGTCCGGAGTGATCGTCATGGGCCTGGGAGCGATTTTCCTCGGTCAACGGATCATCGCCGCGCGCCGCACCGCGAACGCACATAACCACGACCACGAGTCTGCCGGTGAGCACGCCGGTCACAACGAGCACGCTGATGACGTCGATGATGGCGGCTGGCATGCGCACGGACTCATGAGACACACCCACTTGCCCGACTCGACAGTGCCGCTGCGCTCGCGCAACCTTGTCGCTCTGGGCCTCGTGGGCGGCCTCGTCCCGTCGGCATCCGCCATCCTGCTGCTCGTCGGCTCGATTGCTGTAGGGCGCCCGGCGTATGGAATCCTCCTAACCATTGCCTTCGGCATCGGAATGGCCGGCGTCCTCGTGGGCGTCGGCGTGTTGCTTGTGCGAGCCCGCGCCCTCATTGAACGCATGCCAAGTGCGGGCGGCTTAACGCGCGTCCTGGCTTATGCACCGGTTCTCACGGGGCTTGTCTTCGTCGTCGTGGGCGCGGCCATCACAGTCCAGGCCGGGAGCCAGTTGAGGTGAACAGGATCCATGGCGTTCGGCGCCGAATCTGGTTTCCGATCGCCGTTGTTGCCGCGATGGCCGCCGTCTTCCTTACCTTTGGCCCGATGGCGACAACATCGACTCAGGATCGCCTCCAGGCGATGGCGCCGGCCGCGGCCGGCAGTGGTGCGTTCGTCGCCTCGCCAAATGCCACTTCGACGGAATTGGAGATTGCCAAGCGCTACGAACAGGTGCGCCAGAACCCGGACACTATCGACGCTTACATCCTTCTGGGCTATGCATACCTGCAGCACGTCCGCGAAACAGGGGATCCGACGGATTACGGGCGGGCCGAAGCCGCCCTCCAAGAGGTCCTCGCCCGTCAAGCCGGCAACGACGGAGCGATTGTTGGCTTGGGCGTGCTGGCCAACGCTCGCCACGAGTTTGCCCAGGCTCTGGAGCTGGGCAACGAGGCAGTCGCGATCTCTCCTTACAACTCGCAAGCGCGCGGCGTCACGGTTGACGCGCTGACCGAGCTCGGTCGCTACGACGACGCCTTGAAGGCCGCGCAGGACATGATCGACCTTCGGCCCGACCTCGCGTCGTACAGCCGCGTCGCATATCAACGCGAGCTCCACGGTGACATCGACGGCGCGCTGGACGCGATGAGAACTGCATTCGACGCCAGCAGCGGCTCACCGGCCGAAAATCGGGAGTACATACGCGTGCTCATCGGTGATCTATATCTACTAAAGGGCGATCCTACCCAAGCGACCCAGATCTACAACACGTCGCTCTCAGTCGTGCCCGGCTTCATGTGGGCGGAAGCCGGTCTGGGTCGCGCCGCACTCGCAACGGGAGATCTGAAGACGGCGATTGTCCATTATCAGAAGGCCGTCGACATCCTGCCCCTGCCCGAGCTCGTCGTGGCCCTTGGCGAGACCCAGGCAGCCGACGGCGATGAGGCCGATGCAAACAAGACATACGCGCTGGTACGCGCTGAGCAGAAACTATTCGCCGCGAACGGAGTCAATATCGACCTTGAGCTGGCCCTATTCGAGGCTAACCATGGCGATCCCAAGGTGGCAGTCGACGACGCCCAGCGTGCGTACGCGACTCAACCCAACGTCAAGGTCGCAGATGCCCTCGGGTGGGCTTTGTATCGTGACGGTCACGCCGCTGAAGCGCGTCAGTACAGCGATCTCGCTTTGCGCCTTGGGTCGCCATACGCAACATTCGCATATCACGCCGGCATGATCGCCCTCGCGACAGGCGACACCACCACGGCACGGGCAGACCTCACTCGCGCGCTAGACCTACGGGGGACCATGTCGGCCCTCGACGCGATCGACGCACAGGCGGCCCTGACTCAACTGCCTTAGCACGTCAGAGGTGACAGCGCCGGCCGCAGCGTCTTCGATAGGCGCGTCAGCGGCGAGGGCCGCCACTATGCCGACAAAATGCCATGCGCTCCCTGGAAGCGGAACCTAGAGCGAGCGAGGAGCTCGCCGGCGAGGTGGGGCGTCGACACGGCGAGGATGTCCGCAAATGGCGCATGCTGCGATGCGTTCATCGGCGTTGTAAGTTACGAGCAATGCGCCAATAGCCACCATTTACGGCATGAACAATCTGCTGCAGCAACACTTCTCGTCGTTGCCGCCGGCGACGGTCCATGAGTACCTTGCCGATATATTGAAGCGGAGGCGGACCGCTTGATGCTTCAGATCATTCGCGTCGTGGATCGATCCGGAAGGACCTGGTTTGGGGCATCAGCCAGCTCTCTTCTACCGTGCTCCAGATGCCCGACGACAGACATCTGGCGCCGGCATCGGCCTTTTGGTGTGCCGGAGCTGGTAACCGCGCTGGGCGGTCGAATGTGGGCCTCCGACCGCGGCATCGCGCCGAGTTCCGCCTCTGGCTCCCGAGCTGGTGGAGTGACAATCGTCGCAGCACCCGCCCATGCGGCTGTTCCCGCCCCGCCCGAGTATCGGGCATGTTTGAGGGTTCATACTGAGGCCCGTGCCCGTCATCCAGCCTCTTTCTTCGACGAAAGTGAACCGTGTGCAACTTCTGAGCGCATCAATGGTGAGCAGCCGCTCCAACGGCGCGGTCGCTGACGGCATGACCACAGCCGTGGACTCGGACGAGAAGCTCGTCGGACGCCTCGCGGCAGGCATCGATGA
>JBDTVN010000153.1:0-3815 GCA_040007155.1 Chloroflexota bacterium | reverse complement strand
CGACGCGATCGTGCGCGCGGTGCTCGACGCCGTTCCGCCGCCCAGCGTCGACTAAAGGCGCTGTTCATGACAGCGCCGATAACCGCACTATGGTTACGCGCCCCCAAAAGGGCCCGATTCACATGCGCGCCCGGGTGCGGCCCGCACGGTCGGGCAACAGCGCAACCTTCGAGCCCCCTCCGCGCCCCAGCTAAGTCGCTCGGTAACCATAGTGCGGGTACGCGACGGCCCAAACCGGGACGCAAGTTGCTGCGCATCAACACCGCGGGAAGGCGCTCCGCGTGAAGCGCGAGCTGCTGCCGTCGGCCGTTGACCCCACGGTGTTCGACGAGGCCTTCCTGCGCCAGCTCGAGCGGCTGATGCTGGTCACGCGCAAGGCCGTCCGCGGCGGCATGAAGGGTGTGCGGCGCAGCGTCAAGCGCGGCCAGAGCGTCGAGTTCACCGACTATCGCGACTACTCGTTAGGCGACGACCTGCGCAGCCTCGACTGGAACCTGTACGCGCGGCTGGAGAAGCTTTTCATCAAGCTCTTCATCGAGGAAGAGGACGTCAACGTGCACATCCTGGTCGACGCGTCGGCTTCGATGGAGGGCGGCGCGCCGGACAAGTTGATGTTCGCGAAGCGCGCCGCCGCTGCGCTCGCCTACGTGGGCCTCGCGTCCTACGACCGCGTGTCGATGGCCGTGCTGCAGGGCCGCGTCGCGCGGCGCTTCCCGCCGGTTCGCGGCACCGGCCGCGTCTTCCAGGTACTCGCCGATTTGTCGGGCGTGCGCCCCGCGCCGGGTCCCACGGACCTGGTCAGCGCGTGCCGCCATTACGCAGCCCAGATAACGCAGCGCGGCCCGTTGTTGCTGATCAGCGACCTATTTGACGAGAACGTCGAGCGGGCGATCAGTGAGCTCGCCGGCACACGCTGCGATGTCGCAATCCTGCACACGCTTTCGACCGATGAGCTCGATCCGCCGCTCGAAGGCGACGTGCGTCTAGTCGATCGCGAGACGGGCGACGGCGTCAACGTCACCGCCGACCTGTACACGATCGATGCCTACAAGAGTCGCCTCGCGGCCTGGCAGGCGCGCCTCGAGGAAGTCAGCGCCAAGCGCCGCGTGGCCTATCTGCCCGTGCCCACCACGCTGCCTCTCGCGGATCTCGTGTTCGCCGAGCTGCGCCGGCGCAACGTCGTCGCGGCGTGAGAGCCGGGTAGCGCCGTGGGTTTCCTCGCTCCGCTCGCGCTGATCGGCCTGATCGCGATCCCGATCATTATCGGCTTCTACATGCTCCGGCTGCGCCGCCCGGAACAGTCGGTCAGCAGCACGTTCTTGTGGCAGCAGCTGGTGCGCGACGTCGAGGCCAACGCGCCGTGGCAGAAGTTGCGCCGCTCGCTGCTGCTGCTGTTGCAGCTCCTCCTCGCGCTGCTCCTCGCTTTCGTTGTTGCGCGGCCGTTCAGCGAGCATCCCGCGGGGCTCGCCAGGGACCTCGTCCTGGTGGTCGACGCCTCCGCTTCGATGTCGGCCACGGACGTTTTCCCCGACCGACTCACCGCTGCCAAGCGCCTCGCCCAGGAACAGCTGGCCCAGGTGCCATCGGACGGTCGCGTCAGCGTCATCTGTGCAGGCGACACCGCGCGCGTGGTGGCCAACGAGGCGACCGATCGGGGCCGCATCAGCCAGGCGATTGAGTCGTGCGCGGCGTCGACGTCGGCTTCCGACCTGACCGACGCGCTGAAATTGGCTAACTCACTCGCCAAGCGGGCACGAGGTGCCGAGGTGCTCGTCGTGACCGACGACGCGTTTTCGGCCTCGCCCCAGGTCCACCTCGAGGTGCCGGTCAAGGTCCTGACCGTGGGCCGCGAGCGCGATAACCAGGCCATCGCGGCACTGGCTGTCCGTGCCGATTCGTCTGGCTTGAAGCGGACCCTCTTCGTGAGCGTCGCCAACTACTCGGCGTCCACGGTGGGCCGCTCTCTCCAGATCCTGGCCGATGGCACGGCGGTGACGGCGCGCGACCTGTACCTCGATCCACTCACCCGGGCGGATGTGGTGATCGACGAGCTGCCTGCCGGCACGTCCGTCGTCGAAGCGCGACTCTCCCCGTCGCAGGACGAGGAAGAGCCCGCCGGGCCGCCCGATTACCTGCCGCTCGACGACTCCGCCTGGGCGATCGTGCCGCCCGACCGCTTGCGCCGCGTCCTGCTCGTTGGGCCGGGCAACGTCTACATCCAGAACGCGTTCTCGCTACTGCCCAACATCGAGCTGTACGGCGCCACGGCGGATCAGTGGGCGGCGACTACCGGCAAGGACAAGTTCGACCTCATCGTCTTTGACGGCTTCGTTCCGACCGACCTACCCAAGCAGCCGATCCTCGCTTTCGCTCCACTTGTGACCAGCCCGCTGGGCGTCGTCAGCGGCACGCTGACGCAGTTCGGCATGGGTCAGCCGGCCGCCGACGACCCGCTCCTGCGCGGCGTTGACCTGACGCGGCTGCACATCGCCAAGACGCAGCAGATGGAGCTGCCCACTTGGGCGCGCGCCGTGCTGCCCGGTTCGGACGGGCCGCTGCTGTACGCCGGGCTGCGCGATGGCCTGCCGACGGCCGTGTTCGCGTTCGACATTCGCCAGTCGGACCTGCCGCTCCAGGTGGCCTGGCCGATCATGGTCTCGAACCTCGCGGGCGAGCTGCTCGGACTCAACGCGCAGGCGCTCGATCCCATGGCACCGTCGTCGCCGATCGAGATTCCGATAAGCCCCGATTCGGCGGGCGTCCGGGTGACGCTGCCGGACGGCACAGTCGAGACGCTGCCACCGGGCGCCACCGGCGCGGGTAGCGTCACCTTCGTCTCGACGCGCCAACTGGGCGTTTATCGGGCCGAGGTCATTCCTGCGCCGGCGCCCTCTGGCTCACCCGGTGCGACGCTGACGCCGTCGCCCGCGCCATCGGCGTCGGGTGTGGCGACGCAGGATGAGCCGCTCCTCTTTGCGGTTGACCTTTTCAGCGCTGATGAGTCGAACATCCGCCCGGGCGACGGCGCGCGCCTCGCGGCCTTGGGCGCGGCACCCGGCCCGGACCAACAGGCGCCGGGCACGGCGCGCGACGAGTTTTGGCCGCTCCTGGCCGCGTTGACGCTGCTCTTCCTGATCATCGAGTGGCTCGTGTATGAGCGCGACGGCGCGCGCCGCGTGCTCAACGGGCTGCGCTCCGCAAATCCATTGCGCCGCGTCCACAAGGGCGCGTCATGAGCCTGCCGTTCAGCGTCAGCCGGCCCGAGCTGCTCATCGTTGGGGTGCTGCTCTTTGCCGTGACGCTCGGCCTGTCTCTGGCCGCGCGGCACCATCTGAGCCGCGGCCGGCGCCGCGCGTCCTTGATCGTTCGCACGGTCATGCTGGCCAGCCTCGTCCTGGCGCTGTCCGGCCTGGCCATCGTCTGGCCGGTCGATCGCCTGACGACTGTGTTCGTGGTCGATCTTTCAGACAGCGTCGGTAATGCCGGCCGCGAATCGGCCCTCGCTTTCGTACGTGATGCCCTCGAGCAGCGCACGGGCAGCGACGAGGCCGCAATCGTGGCGTTCGGCGGCGAGGCCCTTGTGGAACGCCTGCCTTCGGAGCTGACCGACCTCGATCGCATTGCATCCGCGCCGGCCACGTCCGCGACAGACATCGGCGGCGCGCTGCGCCTTGCCGCTGCTCTCTTCCCCGACGAGACCCAGAAACGCATCGTCCTGGTGAGCGATGGCAACGACACCACCGGCAGCGGCCAATCGGAAGCCGCGCTGGCCGCCGCGCGCGGTGTCCAGATCGAGACCTATGTCGTGGGCCTGG
>JBDTVN010000152.1:0-3818 GCA_040007155.1 Chloroflexota bacterium | reverse complement strand
GACGACGATCGGCAGCTCGCCCAGGTCGAGCCGGAGGTTGCGCTTCTCGGCGGCCGACTTTTCGCCACCGGGGAGCGAGATGAGTACCACCGCGACGAGGGCGAGGCCGATGCCGGCGAGTCGGGCGGTCGAAACGTGCTCACCGTTGTAGATCGCCAGCACAACGGGTCCGCCCGCGCCGATCAACGCCGCAATTGGTGCGACCGCGCCCATCGTGCCCCGACCCAGGGCGTAGTAGAAGCAGACCAGCCCGGACACCCCGAACGATCCAGCGAGTGCTGCGAAGCCAAGGGCGGTGGCGCTCAGTGGCGGTTCGCCGCTGAACGGCAACAGCACCAGGGCGCCTATCAGGCCAAGGATCTGCGCCGCCGCGACAGCTGTGAAAGTGCTCGCGTAACGGCTGATTACGCCGCCCGAGAAATCGCCGGCTCCCCAAGAGAGCGCGGATATGAGCCCGAAGATCGGGCCTCCGCCGATCAGCGGTCCTCCGGCCAGATGGGCTCGTGCTCAACAGGCTCGGCGGCGGTCCGTGGTGCCCGCGGCGGAGCGACCGGTCGTGGCGCCGTTGGCGGAAGAGCACTGCTCGACCAGACCGATATCGACTCGGCGCGCGGCGCCGGTTCGACTGGCTCGGGGCCATCCAGCTCGGCTGGAGCGGATAGGACAACGACGTTGTCGGCCAACTCGTCGAATCGGTCGGAAGTGGTGATCAGGATGACCTGCAGGTCGCGCGACATGTCCTTGAGCAGCGCCAGGGCGCGCGTTGCACGATCGTCGTCGAACGTCACGAAGGGATCATCGAGGACCAGCGGTGGTTGCGCGGGCGCCGTGACCTGGCGCACGATGCCCAGGCGCGCACACAGATAAAGCGCGTCAAGCGTGCCCTGCGACAGGCGCCGAACGTCAATCCAGCCGCCCGTCTCAGGCGAATGGACGCTGAACGTGAGCGTGGCCTCGTCGACGCGCAGGCGCCGATAGCGGCCGCCGGTGATGCGCTCGATGTCGTGCGCCATATGGCCTTCGAGGAACCGCGCGGCCTTCTTCATCGTGCCCCGCTCGGCGGCGTCGAGTGTCGCCAGCACGTCTTCGTAGATGCGCAGCCGACGCTGGGCCGCGGCCAGATCGTTCTCGGCGGTGCTGAGCGACTCCGCGTCGGATGTGACCTTCTCAGCGTCGATCTCGTTGGCGTTGACGCGCGCCTCGGCCTGCGCTTCGGTTGTTATTGCCGCCTCGCGCTCCAGCGTCAGGCGCGTGATCGCGAGCTGATAGTCCTTTAAGAAGCGCTCCGGGTCGGCACCGATGTCGCCCATGCCCGCCAGGGCATGACGTGCCTCTTCGCCATCAGCGGCAGCCTTGTCGCGCAGTTCGGCGACGTCTTCGTCAGTCGGGTCGTCGCTCATCAATCCGCGGTATTCGGCGCGCTGCGAACCGATCTTGGCCATGTGCTCGGTCTCTGCGGCGAGCTTTCCCTCAGCCTGTTCGAGATCCGAGAAGCCCAATGCCGACAGCTCCTGAAAGCGGTCCTGCTCCGCCTGGCGGACGCGTTCGGCCAGGCTTGTTCGTCCGGCCAATCGGCGCGCGATGTCCACCTCGCGCAAGTCGTTCTGATGGCGGATGTTGGTCTGGCTCGTTCTGCGCCGTGCGCCGGTGTAGAAAGCGACGAGCGCCACCAGCAGTAGCGCGCCACCCACGCCGATGCCGCTGATCGCCATGCCCATCTGCATTCCGAGCAAGACGACGCCGACGGCACCAACCAGGGCCAACCCGCCGATCGCCATCCATGGCCGCCAATTGGGGGTGGACAGGTGCACGTCGTAGCTCGACAGATCGGGCTCAGCCCACATCTCGGCGCGCATCTCGGACAGGCCGAATTCCTGCTTGCGCAGGTGCTCGACCGTCGCGCGCAGCGCGGGCAGCGCCATCGCCGACGGGTGCGCCGCCTCGAGCTGGGCGATATCGTCGCGCAACTCTGCGGCCCGCTTGTACAGCGCGTAGCGCTTGGCCGCCTCAGTCAGCTTGTTGTTGATTGCGGCTGCCCGCTCGGCCCTCGCCGCGCCGTCGCGCTGCCCCTGCAGCCGGACGTCCAGCTGCGCCCGCGAGTCGCGCGCATCGGCCAGCCCGCGCCGGTCCGCCTCGAGCTGCGCCAGAGCCAGCTCGCCACGGCCCACCTGGTCACGCAACCGCTCGACGCTGGCGCGCAACACCTTCAGATAGCCCGGGTTCTTGGCGCCTTCGGTCCGATAGCGTCGGATCGCCTCTTCGAGCTTGTGCCGCGCCGTGTGCGTGCCGCTATCCGCGCCGCTCATCGATTGCTGCAACCGATCGCGCAGCGTGTTCTCGTCCTGGGCGAGGCCCGTCAGTTCCTGGTGGTGGACGCTGGCCGTCGCGCGGAAGAACTTCTCGCTTGGGATGCCCGTGAGCGCCGCGACCTGCTGATCGACGGTCTGTGGATCGTTAAACGTCTCCGCGCCCAGGGTGAGCGTGACCGTGCCCTTGGCGCCGGCGAAGTTCTTGTGGATGGAGCCGGTCCGGCCCTCGTCGGTGAAGTCGAGATCGACCTCCGGATCAGCCTGCGGGTCCTGCCACGGCCGGGTGTCGTCGAGCTCAGCGCCGGAAAAAGTCGGTCGACGGTAAAGGGCCATCTCGATCGCGCGCTGCACAGTCGACTTGCCGGCCTCGTTGGCGCCGCGGACAACGTTGAGGCCCGGGCCGAACGCGATGTCGAGGGCGCGGTGGCGCCGGAAGTTGGCCAGGCGCAGCCGGGAGATGATCATCGCCCTACGCCAGCGTTACGCGCGTCGGATCGTCGAGCAGGGCCACGCCCAGGCGGAGCGCTTCGCGGAGTTCAGCCGCGTGCTCCGTGTCGCCGCGCGTCTCGTACTCTTCGATACGCGCTCGGAAGTCGCGCGTCAGGGCACCCAGGATCGTGTCGGACGGCGCGGCGGCGTCGTCGGGCAGGGCCACGACGGAGACATCGCGCAGACGTAGTTTCAGGAAAGAGCCATCGAGCTGGTGAGCGAGCTCCTCGAGATTGAGATCGAGCTCTACCGGCCGCACGCCGACGATGCGCGCGTCGAGCACGAGATCCGGATCGGCCAGTTCGCGCAGTTGCGTTGCGAGCGCGGCCTGCGACGCCACGGTTGCACCATCGAGCTCGAGTTTGCGGAAATGCGTCTTGCCAACGGGGCGTGGCTCGATTGACACCGTGCGCTTGCCGTCGCGCTCCTCGAGATTGACGAGCAGCACCTGACCCGCGCCATCCTGATCGAGCGCGACCGGCTCAGGCGCGCCGCTATAGGCCCACGCAACTGAGCCCGCGCGGCCTTCGCGGAAAGAGTGGACGTGGCCCAGGGCGAGGTAGTCGAGACCGCTATCGGCGATCTCGTCGGTGGTGACGATGACTTCGTCCTGCTCGAAACGGCCCGGCTGGGCGATCGAGCCGTGGATCATGCCGACGAGGAAGTTGTCGGCACCCGGACCGTCAGCCCGTGCCTTTTCGGCCGCGGCTTTTATGGCGATCAGCGGGCTTTCGGCCGCGCGCTTGGCGGGAAAGACGCGACCCAGGACCGACACCCGCAAGGTGCCGAAATCGACCTGCGGGCGAACGTCGGTGAGGACGGTCACGAGATTGCTGTCCGGCGACGCGCCGGCCAATTCGGCGATATCGAACGCCCGGTAGATCGACCCCGGCTCGTAGCAGTCGTGGGTGCCGGGAATGATCACCACCGGGACGTGCCGGCTGACCAGCTTGGACAGCTCGGCGGCGGCGCGCTCGACTGAGCGGCGCGGCTGGCTGTTCGAGTCGAACAGGTCGCCGC
>JBDTVN010000151.1:0-3849 GCA_040007155.1 Chloroflexota bacterium | reverse complement strand
ACTGGATGGAGAACATCCACGACTGGAATGTGAGCCGCCAGCTGTGGTGGGGCCACCGCATTCCGGCGTGGTATTGCCCGGATGGCCACATCACCGTGTCTGACGAGCTCGATGGTCCCATCGCGTGCGACATCTGTGCCAGACCCCGCGCCGAGATGCGCCAGGAAGATGACATTTTCGACACGTGGTTCTCGAGCGGCCTGTGGCCGTTTTCGACGCTGGGTTGGCCAGACGAAACGGCCGACTTGAAGGCGTATTACCCGACCACCGTCATGGAGACCGGCTACGACATCCTATTTTTCTGGGTGGCGCGAATGATGATGCTGGGTGAGCAGTTGACCGGACGCGAGCCGTTCCGGTTCGTCTACCTGCACGGCATCGTGCGCGACCCGCTCGGGCAGAAGATGTCCAAGTCGAAGGGCAACGTGCTCGACCCGCTGGGCGTGATCAATGAGCTGGGCGCGGACGCGTTGCGCTTCGCGCTGCTGCACGGCCCGGAGCCGAGTCAGGACCAGAAGATGTCGCGCCCGCGCCTCGAGGACGCGCGCAACTTCGCCAACAAGATCTGGAACGCGGCTCGTTTCGTTTTGAGCGTCCGCCCGGCCGAGATCCCGACTGACTTCGCGCTTGGCCTGGTCGACACGGATTCGCTCGGACCGGCTGAGCACTGGATCCTGGAGCGCTGCGCGAGCACGACTGCAACTGTCGACGCGGCCTACGCGAACTTCGAGTTCGGTGAGGTCGCGCGACTGTTGTACGACGCGATCTGGAACGACTTGTGCGACTGGTATCTGGAGCTCGCCAAGATCGACCTCGCCGACCCGTCCTCGAGCACGGAGCGCAAGCGCGCAATTTGGTCGACGCTCACCTGGGTGCTCGATATCTACCTGCGCCTGCTCCATCCGCTGATGCCGATGCTCACCGAGGAAATCTGGGGCAAGCTGCCCCATCGCAGTGATGACCCCGACCTGTTGATCGTCGCGGACTGGCCCGTAGCGAGCGACATTGCGGTGACGGCCGACGCGCGGCTGGCCCAAGGTGCGACGTCGGTGATCGAGCTCGTCAGAGCGATCCGTGCTGCGCGGGCCGAGTCGGGCATCGAGGCCGCGGACGTGCTCCCGGCGCAGGTCTGGCTGGCCGACGGGCCAGCCCAAGCCGCATACTCGAGCATGTCCAGCGCGCTCGCGCGGCTGGCACGCATCACGCCGACGCTCGTCGCTGACAGGGCTGCCCTGACCGACGGACTGGCGGTTGTGACGGGTGCTTCGGAGGCGCGCCTCAGCCGGTCCGACGCTGATCGCGAGCGCGAACGCGCGCGACTCGAAAAGGAGCTTCGCAACGTGGAGGCGCAACTCGCCGCAACAAACGCTCGTTTGGTGGACACTGGGTTCACCGGCCGCGCCCCAGCTGAAGTTGTCGAAGCAACGCGTCGCCGCGCGGCCGAGCTGGCTGAGCAGGCGGCTGCCCTCCAATCTCGGGTACAGGGGGATTAGTCGGATGCCATTGCCGTTCATCGGTCGCAAGAAGGCGCCAGCACGCAAGGCACCTGAGCGGGTGCGCATCCCGCCCGACACGATCGACTTCGAAATGCACTCGATGAAGCACCAGTACCAGACCATGAGCAGCCACGGCGTGCGCACCCCGGGCACGCACGACATTGGCCAGCGTCTGCCTGATCTGCTTGCCGGCTTCGCCCACTCGCCCGTGGAGCTGATTGAGCCGCTGCCGATCGACTTTGAGGATGCGGCACCGTCAATCGTGCGGCCTGAGGCGGCGCTGCAATGGATCAATGCGCATCACGGTCGATCGCCACTCGCCCGAGAGGCGCTGTTCGTCTTCGAGTCGCTCGACGTGCTCGATCTGGCCTATGAGACGTTCGCGCTGGCATTGCTCCAGGGCGAGCTCGATGGGGAGGGCCTGCCACGCTACGACACGATCTACGGTGGGCCGATCAGCTATTGGGATGAAGGCTCAGGTGAGCTGGTCGTGCGTTTCCTGTTGGGCTGGGGCGGCGCGGGTGTCGGCGCTGACACTCAGCGCGTTGCGCAAAAATTGCTCGCGCGGCTGATGGGCAATTTGCTCGCGACGCACGATGCCACCGAACTGGCGCGAGTCGAACGACCAGTCGCGCATGCGGACGCGCGCCACCAACCGTGTTCGCATTGCGGCTTCACGGCAATCGATCGTCGCTCGCATTTTTGCCCCAAGTGCGGCATGCGCGTGGCGCGCACCTAGTCCGCATGCCGCTCTACGACTACATGTGCACGAACGGCCACGTCACTGAAGTGATGCACGGAGTTAATGACTCCGGCCCTGCGCAGTGTCCGCAATGTGGCGCTGAGATGCGCAAACTGATGTCGACGCCGGCGATCGTCTTCAAAGGATCGGGTTGGGCCAAAAAGGACCGCTCCGGCAAGCCGGCTACCAAGAAGAGCACAACCGACACAGAGGCCAAGCCGGGCGCTTCCAAAGATGCCAAGTCCGATACAACCACCACCTCAAGCGCACCCACGAGCACCGACAACGACGGCTGACTCAAAGTCGGCCAAAACTCCGTCAGTGCTGGACCGACTTCGCGCGCGTGCCGACAAAATCGGCACCCGGGTAACGAACTACCGCTACATCCGCCCCGCCTTGGACGTGATCGGCGTTGCCAACGAGACCGGCGCGACCCTTTTTGCCGCGGCACTCGCATTCGGGACGATGTTCGCCTTCATTCCGTTGGTGCTGCTCGTTTCCGGCGTGATCGGCTGGCTCGTCGATGACCCGGTTCAAAGATCGTCTCTGTTGAATCAGCTGGTCAGCGCGGTGCCGCCGCTCGCTGACTTCTTCCGCACTTCGCTCGAGGGGGTCGTGTCAGGCAGGGGCGCCCTGTCGATCGTCGGCGTGGTCGGCCTGCTCTGGGGCGCCAGCGCCTTCTATGGGGTTCTGGACGAGGTGATGCGGCGCATCTTCAGCGGTGGTGGAGTACGCAATGAGCTGTCGCGCCGCATCCGCGGTTTCGCGACGATCGTCATCCTGCTGTTGGTGATCGTCGGCACGATCTCACTGGGCGGAGTCTGGGTACTGCTCGATCAATTGGTAGGCGACCTGTTCATCTGGCGCTATCTCGCGCCCCTGCTCACGGTCGGCGTGATGATCCTGGTGGTGCTGCTGGTCTACCGCGTTGTCCCGACCGCGCCGCCCAGCCTGCGTGCCGGGCTGCCGCCGGCGGTTGCCGCCGGCCTGGGCATCGGCGTGCTGACGAACCTGTTCAGCCTGCTTGCACCGCTGCTGATCGGCGGCATGTCCGGCTTCGGCGTAATCGCCACTTTGTTCGGGGCGCTCGTCTGGCTCAACCTCAGCTACCAGATCCTGCTGTATGGCGCGGCCTGGGCGCGCGTCCGACGCGACCACGAGCAACACCGGGGCGAGAACGCGGCCTAAGTTCGGCCTAGTGCGGTTGCTGGGTCCCGCAGCGGCGACAGAAGTGGGCGCGTCCAGAAAGCGTCAGCTGGCAGTTGGCGCATGGCCGCAACCCCGCGGCCAGACTCGCGGCGGGCAGCTCACGAGCCGGCGGCGCGAGCAGCATGTGCGCCTCGAGTGCCGGCGCAGGAGTCGCGGCTGACGTGCCCACGCTCGACTGGCCACTGAACGCGATCTGGGGCGTGATCGGGTAGTCGGGGAGCGGAGCCAGCGGGATGACCGGTGCATTGGCCGGCCGCGGGGGCGGCAGCGGCAGGACCGGCATGCGCGGCATAGTCGGACGTTGCGGCAGAGGCTCTGCGACCGGCTCGGGTTCAGGCTCGGCGACCGCGACCGGCTCGGGTTCAGGCTCGGCGACCGCGACCGGCTCGGGTTCAGGCTCGG
>JBDTVN010000150.1:0-3900 GCA_040007155.1 Chloroflexota bacterium | reverse complement strand
ATGGTCTGTCCTGTTGTGAACGTACACCCGGCCTTGATCTCCGATGCGCGGTCAGTGAGAGCTCCGTTTTCGAGAGGTGCTCCTTCAATTGATGACTGCTCCAGGGATCAGCACATCCAGTCAGCGATGATTCTGTGGTCGCAGAATCCGCGAGCTCCGCCATCAGTCATCGGAGGTCGGACGTGTCAGACAGCAGCAGCGCTTCCACGACAGAGCGGCGCACGTTCGGCGACACAACCGACGAGCGGGACGCCGTAGCGAATCCAGCATCGGCGTCAACCCTTTCGCAACAGCAGAATCAGGCCGACCAGCGCCGCCAACAGTGCCGCCCACAGCCCGATCGCGACGCGCGTGGCTTTCGCGGCGCGATCCTTCTTCCACCAACTCGCCGGACGAATGCCCTGCACCAGAAACGTGATCACGCCGGCTAGGTTGACGCAGATCAAATTCATCAGAAACAGCGACAACGCGCCTATCGCCGACGCAGAATGCCCGCCGCCCAGCAGCAGCCCGAACGTCACGAGCGGTGGTAAGAGCGCCACCGCCACCATCACCCCAATCAGGGTCGTCGACACGCCTGTCGTGAACGCCAGCGCGCCTGCGCAGCCCGATGCCAATGCCACCGCGATATCGCCCAACCCCACTGCGTCGCGCGACGCCACTTCGGGCGATGCTGGATTCACGTGCACCAGGAAGCCGATGATGACCGACAACACTATCGTCGTTGCAATCCCGGCCGCTGCGGTGAGGAGCGCACGCCGCAGCAGCGACAGGTCACCCAGTGTCGTCCCGAGCGACAACGCCATATTCGGCCCGAGCAGGGGCGCGATCACCATCGCCCCGATGATGATCGCCACGCTGTTGTAATAGAGGCCCACCGCCGCCACGATGGTTGACAGCACCACCATTGCCAGATAGACGCGCGAACACCGAGCCGCATCTTTGATGTCCTCGTACAGTTCTTCCCGACCGATCCGCTCCGGTGAGAGGGCCTGCGGCGCCGGCTGTCCGGGCGCGGCCTCCGACTGCGGCTCGGCGCGCGGCAAAGTGGCTTCGACCGGCAGCACCACCAGCCGGTTGCCTTCCCCGCCGGCGTATCGTTCCTCCAATCGATCCAGCACCCCCTCGCTCTGCTCCGCGTCCAACACAATCCGCACCAGCACTTCCCCGTCGGACAAGCGGACCTGCCGGAGTTCGAGCACTTGGTGGTAGTTGAGAAGCTCGCGGACGTCGCGACCGTCCTTCTCCGGTAACACCATCTCAATTAATCTCAGCGCCATGCCGGTGTCATCCATTCCAATTCCAGTCACGAATGTCATGCACATCCACGGCGCTCTTGTCGATAGCCGCGAATGAAGACTGTCATGGCTGGCGCGACGGTAGGTCAGATTGCGCCTTGACCGTCGACACGCGCTGTCCCGAAGTGAACAGAGGCCCCTGACGATCGCCGGCAAGACTGGACATGCCACGTCGCGCCGCGGCGGCGATGATCCCATCGTCCGTCTGCGAAACGCCGCACGGTGGTCCGTACTAGGGTGGCGATGTGGGGCACTTATGTCGGTGACGACAGCGCTGGTGACATTCGCGGGCAGCCTGATGCTCAGTATTGTGTCAGGAGCAGTGCTCGCGGAACGCATCGATCAACTGGGCGCGCGGCTCCGAATGACTGACGCGTTGCTCGGTATCGTCACGGCGCTTGGCGCCAACGCCCCCGAGATCGCGTCAGCCATCACCGCGCTGCGGCGCGGTCACCACGAGCTGGGCCTGGCGATCGTCTTTGGGTCCAACGTCTTCAACCTCGCAGCGATGCTTGGATTGAGCGCGGTGGTCGCCGGCGGCATCGCGGTCGGCCGCCGCGCGCTCGCACTCAACGGCGGCGTCGCGGTGGCGCTGATCCTGATCGTCACGGTCCAGCTATTTGGGTGGCTGCCGGCAGCCATCGCCGCGATGCTTAGCGGCCTCATCTTCGTGCCCTACGTCGTGCTGTCGGCGCTGACCCCGCGTCACGGTACGGCGCTCGGCCTTCCAGCCAACGTCACGGACACGTTGGCCGAAGTCCATCGCGAGGCACGACGCGACAGCACGCCCCGGCGTCCGACCGCGATCGATGTGCTGACGCTGGCCCCTTCCGTCGTGGCGATCGTGGTCGCCAGTGTGTGGATGGTGGATGCTGCGACCTTCCTGGGGACGCACTGGCGGATTTCCCAGCTCGTGGTGGGCATGGTGGCGATTGCGACGCTGACCAGCGTGCCGAATGTGGTCGCCGCCGTGCGGCTGGCCGTGCGCGGTCGCGGCTCGGCCGTGGTCAGCGAAGCGTTCGCCAGCAACAACCTGAATCTGATTGCCGGCGTGTCGGTGTCCGCGGTGCTCATGACGATCGTGTCGACGCCGGGTGCCCGGTTCGCGGCCGGCTGGCTGGTCGCGATGTCGATCGTCGCGGTCGGACTGGCGTCGTCCAGGCGCGGGCTCACCCGCACGGGCGGAGCCATCCTGATCGCGATCTACGTGGCGTTCCTCGCGGCTGTGATCTGGCTGAACGGATCGATGACCGCATGAACGACGCGTTCACATGGCTTCTCCTGTTGATCCCCATTTCGGTGGGTCTCGCGTACGTGACGACGCCGGACTCGTTGTGGACGTTTGCCGCGGCGGCGGCGGGAGTCATCCCGCTGGCCGAATGGATGCGGCGGGCGACCGAGCACCTCGCGCGACGCGCCGGGCCGGCGATCGGCGGACTCCTGAACGTGTCATTCGGGAATACGGCCGAACTCGTGCTCGCCCTTTTCGTGCTCGCGGCGGGCAAGCCCGATGTCGTCAAGGCGCAGCTGACCGGCTCGATTATCGGCAACAGCCTCCTCGGTTTGGGCTTGGCGATCCTCGTGGGCAGTATCGGGCGCGACAAGCAGGTATTCAAGCGCGCCCGGGCCGGCCAGCTCTCCAGCCTGCTCGTGCTCTCGATGATCGCGCTCCTGCTCCCGGCTCTGTTCGATTACGTCGTCAGCACCCGGGCGGTTGACGGCCGGCACCTCCTCGACGAGCACTTGAGTTTCAGCGTTTCATTGGTGCTCGTCTTCGTGTATTTTGCAAACCTCGTCTACACGCTCGTCACGCATCGCGACGTCTTCGCGTTCGCTCACCCGGCGCGTGACGTGTCGGCGGACACTCAGACCGACGCCCCCTGGCCAGTCAGTGGAGCAATCGCCGTGCTGGCGGCGGCCACGGCCGCCACGGCGCTCGAGGCGCACTATGTCTCTGGCGCGCTCACCTCAACCGCGTCGACGCTGGGCTTATCAGAGTTCTTTCTCGGGGTGATCGTTCTCGCGGTGGTTGGGAACACTGCCGAATACGTGTCCGCCGTCTATTTCGCGCGTCAGGATCAGATGGGTCTGGCCATCAGTATCACCGTCGGATCGACCATACAGATCGCCTTGCTCGTGGCGCCGCTGCTCGTGATTGTCTCCGCCTTCTCCGGACAGCCGATGAACCTCGTGTTCTCCAGCCCACTCGAACTGATTGCGATTGCCGCGGTCACCTTCGCGGTCAACTCGGTCGTGCAGGACGGCGAGACCACCTGGTTCGAGGGCGTTCTGCTGCTGTCGATCTACGCGCTGCTCGCCCTCGCGTTCTATTTCGTGTGACTGCCAGGTTCCCGTGAAATGCGGTTAAATAACCTCCTGACTCCAACGTCGCTGACAGAGTTTCCATGAGCTCGAGCCCGACACCAGACGAACGCCCCATCGACCAGGATCCGGCTCGCGGTCCCGAGGTCATGGATGCATCCATGCGCGCGTTAGCCGATCTGACGTTTTCGCGGACAGCCGGCGCACCGCTCGTGCCTGGCAACACCGTCCGGATCCTCAAAGATGGCAAGGAGAACTACCCCGCGTGGCTCGAAGCCAT
>JBDTVN010000149.1:0-3937 GCA_040007155.1 Chloroflexota bacterium | reverse complement strand
TCGAACTCCGCAAAGACGCGATAACCGGCTGGTGGGTGGCCGTCGTCGTCGACCGCGAGTTCAATCGCCGGCGGTTCCATCGGCCGGCCAGGCACATCGGCCAAACGCCGGACGACTGCCCCAACTGTGACCTCGCCGCGGGCGGCGACGGGGTCCAGGTGCGCTCGCTCAAGCAGGACGCGTTCATCGTCGCGGGCACCGAAAGGGAAGCGCGCGAGGCCCAGCCGGCCGGGCGCGAGCCCGAGCTCGGGATGGTCGGTGATAGTGGTTCTTATCAGACGATCGTCGCGCCGCGCGGCCATCATGAGTCGCTCGCGCAGACCTCACCGCAGATCGCCTTCGACCTGCTGGCCCAGGCGCGCGACGTCCTCATGAACGCACGCAACGCTGAGCGGACCGAATACCTGCAGATCGTCCAGAACTACGGGCTCCAGGCAGGCGCGCTGACCGACCACCTGTGCTTCGACTTCTACGACCTGCCGCAGATCCCGCACCGCATCGGTGAGGAGCTGGGCGGCGCCGCGCGGTTCGTGATTCGCGAAGGCGAGTGTCCGTGGTGCCGGCTTGTGCGCGAGGAGGTCGCAGAGTCGACGCGGCTCATCTACGAGGACGCGGCGAGCGTCTGTTTCGCGCCTTACGCGTCGCGCTCGCCGTTCGAGCTGTGGGTCGTGCCGCGCCACCATGCAGCGGACTTCGGCACGGCCAGCGACGCCCAACTTGTCAGCGCCGCGGACACGCTCCAGTCGGTCCTGCGCCTGCTCGCCAGCCTGGGCGGACCGGCATACAACCTGATCCTGCACAGCGCCCCCTTGAAAGAGCGCGTGGACGATACCTATCACTGGCACTGGGAGATCCATCCTCGGTTGCGCGATATCGCCGGGCTCGAGATCGGCACCGGTCTGCCGGTCAACCCGATCGCGCCCGAGCAGGTGGCGCGCGAACTTCTTGAAACGGCGCGCGAGGAGCACATGGAGACTGGTGTTGCCGCCGGCCCACGCTCGTGGGACGAGTTCACAATCGACTGATTCGCTCGTACCGGCGCTGTGGCGGATGATTAGCGCCATGAATCGGTCCGTTCCTCCTGCCTGCGCACCGTCACAGCGTGCTGGTGCGAGCCGTCACACCGGCCGAACCATCGAACGGCACTCGCACGCAACCGAGAGGGAACGGAAGTGAGCGACGACCGAGCAGGCGCTCGGGCGTTTGTAGAGCGCCTGTTCGCCGCACATCACGCGGAGATCTATGCCTACCTGTGCCGGATGGTCCGAGATAACGAGTTGGCGGCCGATTTGACCCAAGAAGCCTTCGTCAAGGCGTACCGCGCTTATGACACGCTTGAAGACCCCAACAAGGCTCGCGCCTGGCTGTACCAGATCGCCGGTCGCACGGCGCTCGACGAGTTGCGCCGGCGCAAGATCGTGCGCTTCGTGCCGTGGACGGGCGAGTCGCGCGGCTCGGCCGCGTCGGCCGAAGAGCTGGTGATGCGATCGCGCCTTTCAGGTGACCTCGAACGTGCCCTGTCGAAGATCCCCGAGCGCCAGCGCCAGGCGCTGCTGCTGTCGGAGTTGAACGACATGACCGGCCTCGAGCTGGCGCAGGCGATGGGCGTGTCGCATGTTGCGGCGCGGGCGCTGCTGACGCGCGGCCGCGAGTCGCTGCGCCAGGCGCTCGCCGTGGAGCGTGCGCGCTCCGCAGTCGAGGACGAGAAGAGGGAACGCGCGGCGGCGCCGTTTGCCGCGCGCGACGACGACGATGGCCCGCGCACGCGCTGACCATTCGTTCTGGCGTGGGCTGATCGCCGCGCGGCTGGACCGGCCGCTTTCGCGATCTGAGACGCGCGCCCTGGCGACGCACCTGCGCGATTGCGCGTCGTGCCACCAGGCTGATCACGACTACCGCGAGCAGCGCGTTGCCTTGCGTGGCCTTCCGCAGAAACCCGCGCCGCGCGACCTGTGGCCGCGCACGTCCGCCGCGCTCGATCGTGAGATCGCCCGGGGTTCGTACCGTCGCGTCCGACTGTGGCGCGGCATGTCCGGCCGCGCGCCCGCTCCGTCGAGTGCGATCGCGACAACGATCGCCGCCCTAGGCCTGATCGCCGCAGTCGGGGTCATGCAGTTGATGCCGGCACTGAACGCAGCGCCCACCACCGCGCCCGGCCAGGCGACGGCGTTTGCGGTGTCGCCGCAGCAGCTCGTGTTCATGGGCAGTGAAGCGGCCGACTTGTACATCTACCAGACGCATGTGGGTCACGTGTGTCCGCCAGTTGTCCAGAATTGCTCGGTCGACGATGGCGTGGTGCGCACCCAGGTAAACCTGCCCTCGAGCGTCCGCGCCCGCAACGCCGCGCTGAGCCCGTCCGGACAGGCGTTCGCGATTGTAGGCCGCGACCTCAACCGCGATCTGATCGCGGTCGTGATCCTGCCGCCCAACGGATCGCCCGCGAAGACGCCGGACAGTTCTCAGCCTGGGGCCGACCCGTCCAACACACCGGATGGACCGGCCGAATCGGCTGCTCCTTCGGGCGCTGCCGATGAAACGCCTGGAAGCCAGCCGTCCGATGTGGCGGAAGCGACGCCCAGCGGGCCGCCCGCCAGCGCAGTGGCGGGTCTGCAGGTGCTGTCAATTCTAGAAAACGTCCAGAGCGCCGGAGCACCACCGCAGTGGTCGCCGAGCGGCGCGATGCTGGCCTTCAGCGCCATGCCCGCCGACGGCAGCCACGGTCCCGATGTCTACGTCTGGTCGCCGAGTGACTCGGTTGCCCTCCCGATCACCACTGATCACAGCTCGTATTTCGCGTCGTGGTCGGGCGAGCGCATCGTCGCCAGCCGCGTTGTCGCAAAGGCCGACTCGGACACGCCCCAGATGCGCACGGTCGTAATCGACCCGAGCACACTCGAGGAGCGCGTCGTTGCCGGCCCGGCACTGTGGCTGCCTGTGGTCAATCCGGCGCGAACACTCGCGATCGCGTGGCGCGGCGACCTCGATGTCGCGAACGGGCTTGCCCTTCCGCGGTCAGGCAGCCTGGGCATGGTCGACTGGACCGCGCTCGATCCGTTCGCTCGAGGTAATGAACCTCAGCCGACCGAAGTCCCGACTGATTCCCCAACTGCCAGCCCCGCCCCGCCAACCGTTGCACCCAGTCCAACGCCCGCTGCTTCAGCACCGGCGTCAGCACAGGCTTCAGCCGCCACGCCTTCGGCGAGTCCCACCGACGGCTCCAAGGCGCCGCCGAGTGATGCGCCCGCGACGCCCGTCACCAACGCCGAGCCATCCGCACCACCGGCTGGTTGGAGCGAGCTCGGTCTGGGCCGCAATCCTGAGGACGCGCCGGTCGTCGACTGGCAGGTCCGCTGGTCGCTGGACGGCCAGGTGCTCGGCGTCTGGATCGCCGATGCTGAGGGCACGACCTGGGGCCGGCTGACCGTCCTCGCAGTCGATCCTGAGACCAACGACGTGGCCACGAGCGACCCGCTGCTGGCGCCAGCGCTCGCCCGGCGCGGCTTCAGCCTGGGCTTGAGCCGCGTGGCGTGGGTCGCGCCGGCCGACGACAACCCCGATGGCCAGCTGCGTGTCCGCACCTGGGGCGTTGACGGAACCGGCGACCTGCGGCTGCTGCCGGACCAGCTCGAAGAGGTCGTTCCGGCCTTCTAGTCGGCCGTCGGGGGACTAACCTTAGGTCTCGTGACCACACGCCAGATCATGACCGCCGACGACGTCCGCCGCGCCCTCGTGCGCATCAGCCACGAGATTGTCGAAAAACACGGCGGCACTGAAGGTCTCGTTCTCGTCGGCATCCAGCGCCGTGGCGTGCCGCTCGCCGAGCGCCTGGCCGCAGCGATTGGCGAGCACGAGGGCGTCACCCCGCCAGTCGGTAGCCTCGACATCACCTTCTATCGCGACGATCTGTCGCAGGTCGCCGCGAAGCCGGTATTGAAGT
>JBDTVN010000148.1:0-3977 GCA_040007155.1 Chloroflexota bacterium | reverse complement strand
TGCACCGTGCGTTTGCGGTCATCGGCGAGTTGGTAGCCGCAAACGTGCCACGGCGCGTAGGCTGCGGGAGCCTCTGCTCAGTGTGTTCCAAGGTCCCCCCCAGCGGCGAGCGAGGACGTTGTGAATCGGCACATAGACGAGTCCGACGTACGCGCCGTAGCGAAGAACCTCGACAAGGCGCCCGCGTGCTCGGACTTCATGCCTGCCGCTCTGCCGGCGGAGCGGCCGCGAGCTTTTTGACCTTCGATGACGGCTCGAGCTTGTTCTCTTTGTACCAACGCAACGGGTCGGCCTTCAGCGCCTTCACCATTTTGGGGAGGGCCTGCCGCAGCGACCGCTTCGGCTCCCAGCCGAGCAACATGCGAGCTTTCGACAAGTCGATCGCGTAGTGATCGGCGGCGCGGTCGATCATCCACGGTTTGATGAATTGCGTCTGACCGGGCATGAGGTTCATGAGCCACGCCCCCACCTTCGCGGGCAAGCGTGGTACAACGATCGTTTCGAGCGGCGTGCCATGGATCAAACGGGACAATGTGTGCTGCAACTCGTCGTAGCTGAGTGGTTCCTGCTCTCCAAGCAGCAGCGGCAGCTCGCGAGGCAGTTGCGCCCGTCGTTCGACCACGAGCTCGATGGCGTCCACCAGCTCGTCGGCGTGCATGAAGACCTGGCCGTGCGCTGTCGACGCGGAGTAGAAGTGGTTCGTGAACTGCCGCTCGTAAATGCGCTGAATCTGGTGCGCCAACGGGATCGAGTGGCAGCCGTCGTCATAGACGCCCGAGATGCGAAGCAGCACGACGGGGATGTCACCTCGCTGAGTGCGCAGGATCTCCTCCGTTCGGACCTTGGACTCGGGATACGCCCACGTCGGGTGAATAGGCCAGTCTTCGGTGATGAACTGGCCTGGCTCGCCCGGTGCATGCACCAGCATCGTGCTGGAGAACATGAATTGTTCGACCTCGAAGCCGCCTTCACGCAGCCCGAGCAGCAGGCGCTCGGTTCCGCGCACCGTCACTTCGTCGTACTTCGGGCTCGGCGCGCCGAAGAAGTCATAGTACGCGGCCAAGTGAATGACCGACGCGACTCGCGCACCATGGTGTTCGCGAAGGACCTTGAGACCCGCGCGGACGCTATCGTCCGACGTCATCTCTACGGCCATGTAGGTGCATCCAGGCGGAGGTGGCTCTTCCGCCTTCCGGTCAAAACCAACGACCTGCTCGAAGCGACCCGTGAACCGGTCCATCACGGCCCGCCCGATCTCACCATTCGCGCCTGTGACGAGAATGAGCCCCCTCTCGGCGGTCATCGCTCGCAATTCAACATGGCCGTGGCGAACCTACTACCGCGCATTCTTGACGCCCCGGGTCTTTGGTACCGTTTCGTAGCGGCCGAACAGGACACTGAGAAACGCCAACCAGATGAACCACCAGATGAGGTGCATTCCGAACCAGTGATAGCCGTCGTACATGTGGAACATGGCGTTTCTCCTTGACGTTTTTGTGGAACGGAGCCCGTCGTTCGTGAGCAATCAGCCGCAACAGCTCCCGCCCTTCCGGCCGCCGCCGCCACCCGACGTCGCGCCCGCGGTCGCCCGCGCTCCCGGGTTGACGGGCTCGTAGCCGGCATCTCGCACTGCCTGAGAGATTGCCGCCGGGTTCGTTCGAGACGCGTCGTAGCTGACGGTCGCCGAACCAACGGTCACGTCGTCAACATGCGCGCCGGGCACGGCGCCGAGCGCCTTCCGTACGGAGCTCACGCATCCGCCACAGCTCATGCCAGAAATGGCAAAGGTCATTTGCTGCATCTGATCCTCCAGAATGTTCGCGGCCGACTGCGGCGGCGTCCCACGTTCATCGAGTCCACGCTGAATGCGCTGGACACAGTGTAGGCCGCAAAGCTGAACGCGGGCTGAGGTCTCGCTGAACTCTGCCGTCCGCAACCAAAACGCCCGCGCGTTGCCCGAAGCGAACGGTGCAGTTACAGGATTGCGGTACCGACCATGCACTGAATGTCGTGGGCGCAGTTTCGGCCGGTTTCCCACCAGCGTCGACGCATGGCCCCGCGACCCCGCTATGCGGAGTAGAAATCCCTTCTCCGGGGGTAACGGAAACCACCACGCTCCGGGTGTCAGTCTCCTGACTGCCCTTGGGTCGCGTTTTGCTAGAGTGTGGACACGGCGGCTTCGGGCGCCCAAGGGGCCACCGCGGTCCGCGACCATGCGCCGAATCTGGTCATGTCAAGCTGACTTTGCATTCAGGCGAGCCTCAGGTTGCTCTCAGCATCGCCCCGCATCGTACGTGAGCCACCAAGATCGCTCACGTCACGAGGGCACAAATGGTTCAGCCGATGATTGCATCAATTCTAGTCCCGCTCGATGGGTCGCCCTTCGCGGAGCGCGCCCTTCCCACCGCGGTCAGTGTCGCGCGCAGCAGCGGCGCCACGATCAACCTCGTCCATGTCGATCAAGGACCGGTTCACGGCAGCTGGGGATCGACCGTCGATCCCCAGCTCGACAACGACGGCCGAGGGCTGACGCAGCGCGGGCTGCAAGCCATGAGCGACCAGCTCATCGCCCATACGGGGCTTCGGGTCACCCTGACATTGCTCGAAGGACCGGCCACCAATACGCTTGAAGAACACATCGCGGTGACTCGGCCCGATTTTGTCGTGATGTCCACGCACGGCAGGACCGGGGTTGTACGCGCGCTTCTCGGCAGCGTTGCCGGCCACATCATCGGACATTCCGCCGCACCGGTGTTGCTCGTGAGGCCCACGTCGGTCGATTCTGAAGCAGGGTCTGGACCGTTGTTTAGCCACATCCTCGTCGCGCTCGACGGCTCGGAGCTGGCAGAGCAGGTGATCGACCGTATGTTGCCGCTCGCGGCGCCGGGCGCGACCAGACTTACGTTGCTTCAGGTCGTCGTACTCACGTCGCTGACGGCGATGCCGTACCCGGCGGACGCGGTTCCGATCGAGCTTCCCGGATCGTTTCCTGAGCGACGGGACGAGCTGGCGCCGCACCTCAATGTTCTCGCGGCCGGATTGCGCGGGCGTGGTTTCGAAACCTCGGTGCAAATCGTATCGCACTGGCAGGCCGCGACGGCCATTCTCGAACAGGCACAAGCCGAGCATGCGGACTTGATTGCCCTTTCCACGCGCGGGCATGGCGGCCTGCGGCGGTTCGTGCTGGGCAGCGTCGCCGACAGCGTCGTGCACGGCGCAGTGACGCCTGTATTGGTGTTTCATCCTATTGCTGTAGCAACCGGCATCGGAGCGGGCACCCGTTGAGGTCCGTTTGGTACTGCTCGTCCTCTCCCCGGCCTGAGTACGATGCAGCCCACGTCGGCCCGTCCGTCGCGCCGTGCTGCCTCGGCGATGGATTCATAGTCCTGCGTGCGGTCGAGGGCCTTCGACCTTCCAAACGTCCGGCTCGACTCCCGTCCTGGAGCTCACGAATGGCCACCACCATGAGCGCCGGCCGGAGCTGCCGGTCGTTGACTCGGGGATCGCCGCCGAGCAGTTGAAGCTGCGCTGGCAGGGCGGGCACCAACTTCGGCGCGGCGATCCGCGCCGTCTGTTCCGCGTTGAGGAGTCCCGTCCAACCGAACATCCCACTCTCCGAAGGACGCACGCTGATCGAACGGGAGAATGTAGAGTGGCTTGGAGTAGCCCATCGTCAGACGTATCGGGTCATGGCGCCCTCACCCGGCAGTGTCATTGAGCGATGCCCGTGGCCCGGCGACCAAATCGATCGGCGGGAAGCCGCCAAGCTTGCGGTAGCGGAGGTGCAGGTAGACCATGATGCTCAGGATCGCCGCGAAGAAGCACCAGACCGAGACCAGCGCGCGCGTGTAGAACAAATACGTCGCGATAAACGACGCCATGGCACCGATCCCGAAGAGCCGCCCGAAGGTGTGGCTCGACAGGAAGCCAGTAAAGCAAGTCGACACGAAGTAGAGCACCACCACGGGAGCGAGATA
>JBDTVN010000147.1:0-3984 GCA_040007155.1 Chloroflexota bacterium | reverse complement strand
ACAGATACAGCGGCGTGCCAAACCGTTTTGCGGCCGCGAGCGCGGCTTGGGGCAGGTCGTTCATGCGTGGCGCCGATGCTAGTCTGCCGACCTTGTTGGAGCGGAGGCCATGGCGAGACAGAACCACGCTCCCCACGCGCTACTGATCGTCGAAAACCTGCCTGTTCCGTTCGATCGGCGCGTCTGGGCGGAGGCCAAGGCGCTGCGCGCTGGTGGTTGGCGGGTGTCGGTCATAGCGCCCATGCACGCGGGCAGCAAATGGCACGAGCGGCTCCAAGACGTCAACGTCTACCGCTACCCCGTTCGCGTGGCTGGCTCGGGTTTGCTCAGCCACCTCGTCGAGTACGGCGTCGCCTTGCCCGCGACCGTCGTCCTGGCCGCGCTCGTTCACCTGCGCCACCGCGTTGACGTCATCCACGTCGCCAATCCGCCCGACTTCTTCTTTCCAATTCTCGGCCTCTTCCGCGGGCTGGGCGCGGCCGCGATCTTCGATCAGCACGACCCTTCGCCGGAGCTGCACCTGGCCCAGGGCGGCCGGCGCGGCGGGGTCATCGATCACTTCCTGCGCTGGTGCGAGAGACGGACTTATCGGGCCGCGGATGTGGTCATTGCGACGAACGAGTCGATGCGCGGCCTGGCCACCGGCCGCGGCGGAGTCGATCCGGCAAGAGTCGTAGTCGTGCGCTCGTCAGTAGATCCGGCGCGGACCTACCGCGTGAATGCCGACGCGAGCCTGAAACAGGGCCGCGATTTCCTCGTGGTCTACCTGGGCGTGATGGGACCCCAGGACGGGCTCGATCTCTTTGTCCGGATGGCGCGCGAACTGGCCGACCGAATACTAGGGAAGGTGAGTTTCATGGCGGTGGGTGACGGCAGCGAGCGGATGCGCAGCGCTGTGCTGGCGAAGTCGCTGGGTCTGGAGGATGACGTCTCGTTTCCGGGCCGACTCCCTGATGATGAGCTGCGCGTCGTCCTATCGACGGCCGATCTTGCAGTTGGTCCCGACCCGGCCAACGGCTTCAATGAGCTGTGCACGATGAACAAGACACTCGAATACATGGCGATGGGCGTGCCCGTGGTCAGCTTCGACCTGGCTGAGACGCGCATTTCGGCGGGCGATGCGGCGGTTTACGCCCGACCCAACGATCCGGCCGACCTCGCGCGCTGCGCGATCGAAGTGCTGACGGAACTCGACCGCGGCGCCTGGCGAGGGCAGGCAGGCCAGTCACGCATGCATGGGCCGCTGAGCTGGGCCGACAGCGTGATTGAGCTGCGCCGCGCGTACGACCTCGCGCTCGAGGCCCGTTCCGCGCGATGACCACCGTCACAGTCGGGCCAGGGCGGCCGTGGGCCGTGTGGCTCATCAGCCTGTACATCGCGTTGCTTTTGATATTGCCGGTGGACATCGGCCTGGGCGTGGGCGGATCCATCGTGACGCCGGCGCGGGTCGCGTTGCTCGCGGCCGCGCTGCTCGCCATCGTCCAGTGGCGCACGGTGTTGGCGGCGCTGCGGCGCGTGCCGTTAATGATCTGGATCGGCTGGGCGGCTTTCTTGGGCGCGGCCCTGGTGACGGCAATCGCCTGGCCGTCCGCGGCTTCGTGGGCGCGCTACGCCTCGCTGGTCGGCGAAGGGCTGGTCGTGTTTGTGCTGGTCAGCCACGCGGCGAGCACGCCCGCCGCTTTGCGGACGCTCATCGGGTTGTTCGCCGCGACCATGGTCGGCGTCGCGGCCGTAGTTCTGGTCCTGGCCATCCTGGGATTGCGCTACGACCACGTCGTGTCGGGTCTGGCCGGCACCGTGCCTGCCGCGGACAACCTCGCGCGCTACGGACTCGAGCGTCAGGCCGGACCCTTTCGCGGCGCGGCGTACTTCGGAATCTGGCTGACTGCCGCCAGTGCGCTGGTCCTGCCGGCTATCGTGCACGGCCAGCGGGCGATGCGTTGGCTGGCCCTTGTGGGTTGGCTGGTCCTGGTCGTAGCGGCCCTGTTCACGACCGGCAGCCGGCTGGCGATGACGATGGTCTTCGTGCTACCCGGCGTCTTTTTCCTGGTGCGTGGCCCGCGCGCCGTCGGGCTGGCCAGCCTCGTTGTCGCCGCCGTAGTCGCGCTGGGCGTCTCGCTTTTCCCTGCAAACTCGGTGATTGAAGGGTCCACGACACTGCGGGTCGCGGCCATTCACGCATCAATCGATGCCGTTCGCATGCACCCGTTGTTTGGCTGGGGCTTGCTGAGCGACCAAAGCGCTCTGAGCGGAATCCTGGGCCAGCGCAACTACGTCGACAACGAATACCTGTCGATCGCCGTGGAGATGGGGCTGGTCGGACTGACAGGCTTCCTGTTACTGGTCATGAGCGTGGTGTTAACGACGCTGCGCGCCTGGCGCACCCCTGTGGGATTGGCGCTGCTGCTGGCGTTGATGGCGATCCTGGGGATGGCTGTCCTGATCTCAGTGCTCCAGGCCACACAGGGCTACGCCGCGTTCAGCGTGCTTGCCGCACTCGGCGTGATGGCCGCGCTGAACCGCGCCAGATCAGATGGCGAGGCGGCGGTAGAGATCGACGAGCGGCGCTGACCTCAATTCCCAGCTGTAGCGCGTCAGGCCCAACGTCCGGCAGTGCTGGCGCAGCGCCTGGCGCTCCGATTTTGGCATGACGAGCAGCGCCACAATCGCAGCCGCGAGCTCGCCGGCACTAGTGATGTCAGCGGTCCGCCCCACGCCTTCCTGCTCGATTACGCGTGCCTGCTCGGTGCCCCGCGCGGCGATCACAGGGACCCCTGCCATCAGGGCCTCGAACAGCTTGTTCGGGATGGTGATGCGCTGGTTGAGCGTGACTGGCGGAACGCCCAGGTAGCAGACGTCCGCACTCGCGACCCAATCGAGCAACGCCTCGGGCGGCGCGGCAGGCAGGACGTAGACGCGGCCCGATCTTTGCCGCGCGGCTTCGTCGAGCACCGGCCACAAGCGGCCGTAGCCCAGCAGCACGATCGCCGGATCGATCGCGCGCAGCGCCGGTTCATCGGCCGCTGCAAGGAGCTCTTCGATGCCGCGGCCGGGTTTGAATTGGCCGTGGTGCAGCACGATTTGACGGCCCTGCGCCAACCCGAGGGCATCGCGGATCCGAGTCGCAACCGGCGGCGTCGTCTCCTCAGGGAGCCACGCCGGCGAGCAGTTGAGCAGAACGCCCGGTCGTGCGACCCGGAACCGCTCAACTACCAGATCGGCCATCGGCTCGCTCACGGCAAGGACGCCGGCCGCCTCGCGTGTCCAGCCATGCTCGCGCCGGCGCACGAACGCGCGCAGCAGGCGCGGCAGCCGGGCGATGCGCGCCGCCTCCGTTTGATAGTCGGCGAAGTCGTAGACGAAGCGACCGCCAACTCTGTGCGCAGCGGCTCGGACGACGGGCAGTGCCGGCAGTGCCTCAGTCTGGAAGACGTCCGTTTCAGGCGCGGCACCGGCAACCGCCGCGGCCCATGGCCCCACCCGACGCACGTGCGCGGCCAACTCCAACGAGCGCCGAAACGGGTGGCGCAGTCGATCCAAGCCGCGCGCGGGAACTGCAGGCAGGATGATCGCGTTCGGATCCATGCCGATAAGTCGGGCGAATCGGGCTCTGAAGAACGCAGGTAGCGGACGAACCGAGGATGTGATCCGCCGATCGAGCTCCACCCTCGTCAGCGCGATGCCGCCAGCGATCATCTCCTGGGCCGGCAGGCCCGGACCGGCCAGGGCGATCACGCGCACGGCGTGACCGTCTGCTGCGAGGGTTCGCGCTATCCGTCGGCCACGCGAGTCGTATTCGAAAGTGTCCGCCGAGACAAGCGTGACGTTCAGATGCCAGGCGTCAGCTTGCGGATGAGCGCGACGATCGCGGCCACGATGCCGATCAACAACGACACTAGAAACGCGGCGACGATTGTGTCGATCTGGATGGGCCCGGGCGGCCAGCCCGCCAGGCGCAGGCCAAGATTCAGGCCACCGCTGATG
>JBDTVN010000146.1:0-4025 GCA_040007155.1 Chloroflexota bacterium | reverse complement strand
CCTGTGTGCGGTCGTTGACCGACAGCTTGCGCAGGATCGAGCTCATGTGGTTCTTTACCGTCTGCTCGCTGATCGTCAGCGCGTAGGCGACCTGCTTGTTGGTCATGCCCTTGGCGATGTTGTCGAGGATCTCGACTTCGCGCGGCGACAGTGGCGCGAAGACGGGCGCCGCTTCCTGGCCGTAGACGGCCAGCTCGCGGAACTCCTTGAGGACGCGTGATGCGACGGAAGGGCGCGCAAAGACCTTGTCGTTGATCAGGTACTCGCCGGCGCGAACCCGGCGAATGATCGTGACCAGATCGTCTGGGTTGATGTCCTTGAGGATGAACGCGGCCGCACCGGCCTTGATCGCCTCGAAGAGCTGGTCCTCGTCCTCGGCGACGGCGAGGGCGATGATGCCGGCACTCGGGACCTCGCGCTTGATGCGCTGGGTCGCGTCGATGCCGCCCGGCGCAGGGAGCGATAGGTCCAACAGGACGATGTCGGGGCCACCCTCCATGGCCATGCTGAACGCCTCGCGGCCGTCCTCGGCCTCGCCGATGATCTCGAAATCGGCCTCGCGCTCGAGGATCTGGCGCATGCCCATCCGGAAGAGCGCGTGGTCGTCGACCAGCAGGATCTTGGTCTTCTGATCGGGATTACGTCTGTCGGGGCCGCCGCGTCGTCGGTCCGGCCCGCTGTAATCAACTTCGTTCACTTCTCGTTCCTCTCCGCTTCGATGACGATGGTCAGCCGCACGACAGTGCCGGCGGCGTGATGGGTTTCGATGGCCAAGCTCGAGCCGAGCAATTCAGCTCGCTCGCGCATGAACCGCAATCCGAAATGACGGCGGTTGGGTTTGGCGGCGACGGTCTCGTAGTCGAAGCCGCGACCGTCATCACCGACCTCGAGCAACCAGCGCCGATTACCGTCGGGACCTTGCTCCTCGGCTGTGCGGACCCATGCTCGACTGGCGGCCGCGTGCTTGGCGATGTTGCGCAGCGCCTCCTGGGCGACACGCACAACAACCGTGCGCGCGGCACTGTGAAGATGGCTGCTTGATGCCTCGAGGCGCATGTCGATTGGCAGACCGCTGCGCTGGCTTATCGCCGCCGCGCTGTCGCGCAGTGCCTCATCGAGGCCGATCGCCTCGTCCAGTGATGGCCGCAGCTGGTTGATGTATGCGCGCAGGGTGTCCAACTCGCGCTCGAGCAGCGAGCGCAGGCTGGCCAGTTCGGCCGCCGCCGCGGCCGGCTCCTCGCGCAGCGCGCGCTCGAGCAGCTGTATCTGGAAAATCGCGTTCGCAAAGGCCTGCGCCGGCCCGTCATGGAGTTCTTCGGCGAGGCGCGAACGTTCCTCTTCGTGGGCGCTCAGCAAAGCCATGGCGATGCGCGGATCCGCCTCGAGCAAGGTCGAGTCGATGGCCAAATCGGGCTCCGAATCAGGCGTTGGGGACGCATCGGCGCCCACCTGGCGGTCGGCGGCCAAGGTGCCGTGCTCCATCGATTCCCGAGTATAGGTCGCAGGCATGTCCGGACTTGTGGTGCTTCCGCGCACCGCGTCACGTTCGTCATGGCTCATCTGCACGACTCGCTGAACGCGAAAATGGCGCTTCCTGACGGTAGGCCGTGGGTTGGCAGCTCGACGAAGCAGGCCGCTGCACCGGGTGTGCGCAACTCGGCCGGCAACATGCCGCGCGGCTCGGTCACGATGACGAGGCTGGCGTGGAAATCGCGTGCCAGTTGGAGGATCGATCCGACGGGCTCGTCGGGGAGGGCGATCGTGGCGTGATTTGTCGCGTCGGCTAGCCAGACCGGTCGATCGGTTATGAACGGCCCGTCACAGGCACCGCAGGCGAGACTGTTGGGGAGCTCGGCTGTGCTGACGAGGCTGACGTGCCGAGCATCGTCACTGGCGCTGTTTGCCGCGCCGACGAGCGCCACGGCCACGATGGGCAGGCCGATCAGCGCCAGTGCCGCCGGAGCGAGCCACGCGTTGGCGCGCGGCCAGTTCCGCCACGCACGGATTCGAGCCACGAACGCGTCGGCGCCGATCAGCGCTGCAACGATCAATCCCACGTGGAGCGGCCCTGCCGCGTGCTCAAAGGTGCCCCACACGGTCGCGACCGGGAAAAGGACGCTCGTCGCGACGAAGGTGACGGCGCCCGTGCCCAGGAGCACAGCGTGTGCGCCGGTAGGGCGAACACCACGCCGGCGCAGGCCGACGACGACGGTCAACAGCCCGATGGCCGCGATCGGGCCGGCAGAGATGAGCAGCACATCGACCAGGTCGTGCCACAGCGCGCCGCCAACGTTGGCCGCGATCGTCGCTGGACCCTGGGCCAGAAAGCCGTCCAGGGTCGGTCGGTCGAGGTACGCGAAGATCTGTTCATTGCGCGTCAGGAACGCGTTATCGGCGAGTTGGCCGGGGAGCGGCGTGCCGAATACGGCGAGATTGCGCAGCCACCATGGCGCGGCCACGAGCGCGGCGACGACAGCTGCGGTTACGCTCAAGGTTGCCGCGCGCCGCACCGAACGAGTCGCGAGATATACCGCGACGACGAAGACGCCGCCCAGCCATACCGCCTCCATGCGCGCGAGATAGGCAAGCCCGAGAGTCACGCCCACACCCACGATCGCTCCACGATCACCACCGACTGCCCGCGGGACGAACAGACACGCGCTTACGCCGCCCACGGCAAACGGCAGGGTCGAATCTGGCGCAACAGCGGCCAATAGCAGTGGGGTAGAGAGTGCCGTCAGCACGCCCGCACCAAGCGTGACCGATTGCGCACGGCGTTCAGGTAGGGCCAGCCGCTGCGCCGCGTCCCGCGCGACGAGCCAGGCGAGCGGTGCCAGCAGCGCGCCAAGAAACGCGAAGCCGATTTGACCGGTATCAAATGAGGTGCCGAAGATCGCCATCGGCACGGCCACGATGAAGGAGCCGAGCGGCTGCCACAACTCGAACGCCGGCCGCGGGAAGAAGACCGGCGGGGTGGCATACGCGTAGCTCCAGATCGCGTTGACCGTTAGCCCGTGGCCCTCAACGAGGTTGCGCGCCGCTGCGACGTAGTACGAGGAGCCCTCGCTCAAGGGGTTGTTCACGAAGGTCACGGCAGCAAGCTGGGCGACCAGGCCCATGCCGTACATCGCAGCCGCTGTCAGAGCAACCGACCACCGACGCACGCTCGAGCGCACGCCCGCGGAGGTGCCAGCCATCATCGAAGTCGTCGCATTCATCGGGCGCACCGCGCGTCATCAGGGGTGAGACAGACGGCGTAGACGGCGCCCGCTTCAACAGGAACGACAGCCACCGGCGCCGAAAGCCAATCGGGCTGGACTTCGCCCTGAAGTACGGGCACAAGCGCGGGCACGATGTCCGTGCCTTCGAGGACCAGCCAGCGCACGTCATACCGCCGGGCGACCGATTCAATCGTGGCCAGATCGTCCGTGGGGGTCACCAACCCAGGATGGCCGGTGAGGTAGTAATAGGCACCGGGATTGATCGACATGACGCGGTCCGTAGCCGGCATGGCGCTGAGCGACCCGGCCAGCTGCACTTCCATATTTCGCGCGGCTGACCACTGGCCAACCGTGGCCATGGTCTGCTGCGTCGCGCCGACCAAGGCTACGATCACCGCGCCGTAGCCGAATGCAACTGTCGCCCGTTGGACGTCCCAGGTGGGCCGCCTTACGGCGACCCAGCGCACTGCCGCGCAGACACCTGCGCTGACCAGCAGGAAGGTGTGCGGCAGCAGCGCCACGGCGGAGTGAGTGAACGTGCCGTGCGTCACGAGGGCGGGGAACAGCACCCCATTGGCGGTGAACAGCACAGCCGCGTAGATGAAGAACGGCGCGAAGGCCGAGTCGCGTCTATGGACCCACGCGCCAAAAACCACGAACGGCGCCAGCACAACGACCAGCGGCAGGGCGGCGAACAGCCCAAAGGCGGCCATGAGTCCCTGAACGCGGCTGGTCAACAGCTGGCCGACGCCCTGGCCAAGCCATGAATCGACGGTGGGTGGATTAGCAACGCTGAACAGCTGC
>JBDTVN010000145.1:0-4052 GCA_040007155.1 Chloroflexota bacterium | reverse complement strand
ATCACCGACGACCAGACAGGCAGCCTCACTTTCCGGCTCTCGCGGCCGGATGCGGACTTCCTGTACGCACTGGCAAGTGCCCCCGCCTATCCCGTTCCGCCGTCAGTGCTGATGAACAGTTCGGTGGATGGCGCCTTTCCGGGCACGGGTCCCTACACGATCAGCGCACACGACGACCGTCAGGTCACGTTGACGCGCAATCCGAACTTCGTGGTCTGGGACGAAGATGCGCGACCCGATGGCTTCCCCGATGAGATTGATTGGATCGTGCCGGAAACGCCAGAGGAGGCTGTCGCCATGGTGGAACGCGGCGATGCCGACTATGTGCGGCTGGATCGCAAGAACAGGCCGTCCGACGACACCTTGATGCGGATTCGCGGGCAGGAGGCAAGTCAGATCCACTATGCCGCCAACACCGTGACGTCGGTGACGATGAACACGGCCGTCGCGCCGTTTGATTCTGTGGACGTTTGACAGGCAGTGAACATGGCCATTGATCGGGGCCAGCTGGTCGATCTGCGCGGCGGCCCATCAGCTGCTTCAGTTACCTGCCAGGTACTGCCGCCCGGGTGGCCCGCATACGAGCCTTATTGCCCATACACGACGCATCCTGATCCCGGAGGTCGCTGGCAGGCCCCGAATCTTGATGCCGCACGGGAGCTCATCGATCGCTCAGGAACGAGGGGCACCAAGGTGATCGTCGGTCCGAGCGTCGGCACCCTCGCCGACGTCCGTGACTACGTCGTGACGGTGCTCCAGGAGCTCGGTTTCGACGCCTCGGCAGATACGAACACGGACTTCGATTACGTCTTGCAGGCGTCCTGCTGTCCGGACAGCCCGATCCAGATCAACGTCTGGGAGTGGTTCTCGGGAAAGCTCTCGCCCGGCGACTTCCTCGGACCTCTGCGCTGCGGACGGAACGACGGCACCACCAACTTCTGCGACCTCGACTACGACGCCCTCGTCGCCCAAGCCACGAACCTGCAGGCCACCGATGTCGCGGCCTCACTCGACGAATGGGCCCAGGCCGATCGCAAGGTCGTCGACTTGGCTCTTTGGGCACCGCTCTTCAACGAGGGCAGCGACTTCGTGTCGTCGCGCGTCGGGAACTACCAGTTCCACCTGTACTACGGCGCGCTGCTCGACCAGATGTGGATCCAATAGCGCTAGCGTTGCCGCCATGAGCGGACGCTACCTCGGGGACTTCAGCGCGGGCGATGTCATTGAGTCGTCCGAGACGTACGAGATCACGTCCGAGAATATTCACGACTTCGCCAGCGAGTACGACCCCCAGCCAATCCACCTCGATCCGGACGCGGCCGCGGCAAGCATGTTCGGCGGCATCATCGCCAGCGGCTGGCACTCGCTATCGGTGACCATGCGTTTGATGGTGCGCTCGAACATCTTTGGCGGCTCGCCAGTGGTTGGCGTGGGCGTCGACAACCTGCGCTATCTCCAGCCGGTCCGCGCGGGCGACCGACTAACCGCCCAAGCCGAGGTGGTGAGCACCCGGCCCTCGAGCGGCCACCCCGAGCGCGGCTACCTGGTGCTGCGCATCACCACGACGCGCCACGACGGGATACCGGTATTGACCCAGGAATGGACCGTGCTGGTGCCGCGCCGCCCCTGACGCCGTACGTATAAGTCGGCGGTAAGTCGCTCCGACCACTCTCCAGACATGGACGACGTCCGTGTTGGCCGTGTCATCCGTGCCCTGCGCCGACGACGGGGCTGGCGTCAGGCCGATCTCGCGAAGTTTGGCGGGGTGTCGCAGTCCGTGGTCTCCCGCGCTGAACGCGGTCACAGCTCGCTGCTCAGCGTGGCGGTCGTGCGCCGGCTCTTGAACGCTCTCGATGCGCGCGCCGAGTGGAGTGTCAGCTGGCGCGGCGGCGAGCTTGATCGCCTACTTGACGAGCAGCACGCGGCCTTGGGCACGGCGACTGTCGCAATGTTGTCCAAACTTGGGTGGCGGAGGGTGTTGCCTGAACTCACCTTCGCGCGCTTCGGTGAGCGCGGGTCTATCGACCTCGTGGCCTTCGATGAGGAGCGCCTCGCCGCGCTAATCATCGAACTGAAGTCTGAGCTGACGTCGTTTGAGGAAACCCAGCGACGCCTTGACGTGAAGGTTCGCCTGGCGCCGACAATCATCGAAGAGCGTGTTGGCTGGCGACCGCGCCATCTTGCGGTCGCGTTGGTACTGACTGAATCGCGCACGAACCGTGACCGGGTCGAGCGGATCGCATCGTTGCTTAAAGCGGCGCTGCCGGCCAACTCGATCCAGTTACGCCACTGGCGGAGAGAGCCGAACGGGCGCTTGGCAGGCGTGTGGTTTGTGCGGGTTATGCGCCCACGGACTGATAACCGAGGATCGGGCGGCGCCCACCGCGTGCGCAGACCTCGCACCGCGTGACGCGTGCCGGGAATCGCAAGTCAGAGCATCGAGGAAGGCAGCCGCGCACCGGTTTTCTCGGTTACTAGTCCCCCGACGAATAACTCGCCAGATGCGCAACATTCCCGAGGGGCGCGGGGCGCGGGGCGCGGGGCGCGGGGGCGAGGTTTAGGCCGGGACGCGCCGCCGCTAGGCGGCCAGAGGGACTAGCCCTCGACCGACTTCTTGAAATACCAGTTCGTCTGCATCATGCCCGGCATCTGGCCACCGGCGTGATTGACCACGCTGAACATCTCCCAGCCGCGATCGCCCATCAGGCCCGAGATGTAGCCCAGGTTTGCCCGCGCCCGATCGAACGTAATCAGCCACTCGGTCGATTGGGCGACCAGCACAGTTGGGCCGAGCACCGTTCCAAGTTCGGTGGCCAAGCCGGCCTGCGGGTGACTGAAGCCGATCGTGGTCTGCGGCTGATCGGTGAGCCATGCGTACTGCCACTTAGCCATTGCTGCCTCCTAAGTCAGATATTCGCGCGCGGTCTTGCGCTTGAGGAACTTGCCCCACCCTTTTTCGCCCTTCCAATCGCCGTTTTCGACGACCACGCGTCCGCGCGACATGACGATGTCGCTGCCGCCCGTGACTGAGCGGCCCTCGTAGCACGAGTAGTCGACGTCCATGTGGTGCGACTTGGCGCTGATCGTATGTTTGCGGTTCGGATCGTAGATGACGATATCGGCGTCGGCCCCCGGGGCGACGACGCCCTTCACGCCGGCCAGGCCGAACATCCGGGCGGGAGCGGCCGAAATGATCTCGACCCAGCGCTCCCTGGTCAGCCGGCCGCCGACGACGCCACCGTCGTGGAGCAGATCGACCCGGTCCTCGACGCCCGGCAGCCCGTTGGGCACCTTGCGGAAGTCGCCCACGCCCAGCTGCTTCTGGGTCTCGAAGTCGAACGGGCAATGGTCGGTCGAGACGACCTGCAGATCGTCCTTGACGAGGCCCTGCCAGAGCGACTCCCAGTGATCCTTGGGGCGCAGCGGCGGCGAGCAGACGAACTTGGCCCCATTGAATCCGTTGGCCATGTCGTCGAGCGACAGGAAGAGGTACTGCGGACAGGTCTCGGCGAAGGCCATGGCCCCGCGGTCGCGCGCCTCGCGCACCATCTGCAGCGCATCGCGCGCCGACAGGTGGACGATGTACACCGGCACGCCCGCCGCTTCCGCCAGGCGGATGACGCGGTTGGTCGCCTCGCCCTCGAAGATGGGGTAGCGCGCCACGCCGTGCCAATAGGGATCGGTCTTACCATCCGCGACGAGCTCGGCGGCGACGACGTCGATCACGGGGCCGTTCTCGGCGTGCATCATGATCAGGCCGCCGTTCTTCTCCGTCTGCTGCATCGCCCGGAAGATCGCCCCGTCGTCGGACAGGAAGACGCCGGGGTAGGCGGTGAAGAGCTTGAAGTCGGTTATCCCCTCGGCCACCAGCGCGTCCATCTCAGCGAGCGTCGAGTCGTTGACGTCGGACATGATCATGTGGAAGCCGTAGTCGGTCGTCGCGTTGCCCTCGGCCTTGGCCAGCCACGTGTCGAGCCCGGCACGCAGCGACGATCCCTTGGATTGCACGGCGAAGTCGAGGATCGTCGTCGTCCCGCCGAACGCCGCGGCGC
>JBDTVN010000144.1:0-4060 GCA_040007155.1 Chloroflexota bacterium | reverse complement strand
GGGTTGGTCGGTCATATGGGGCTGAGGATACCGTCAGCCTTCGGCAAGCAACCGATCGACTGCCTTCGAGTACTGCTCGTCGGTCAACACTCCGGCCTCGCGCAGCTCGCTGAAGACGAAGGTGACGGTGCCGCTGGGCAGGTCAGGCAACTGCTACCAACGCGAGAGACTCCTTTCGTGACGTTCAAGGTCACGTTAGTCCTTCGGCCTACAATCGTCCCAAGGCTCAGAGCCACCCCATACGAGGAGAACAGGCCGCGATGGCACGTCCCAAGGTCACTGTCGTCGGTGCCGGCAACGTCGGCGCCTCCGTCGCGCAGCGCGTCGCTGAAGGCGGGCTCGCCGACGTCGTGCTAATCGACATCGTCGAGGGCCTGCCGCAGGGCAAGGCGCTTGACCTGGCTGAAGCTGCCCCCGTGGTTGGCCATGACATGACGGTGGTCGGAACGAACGACTACGCCGACACGGCCGGCTCGGACATCGTGGTCGTGACCTCGGGCCTGGCCCGCCAGCCGGGCATGACGCGCGACGATCTGTTGACGAAGAACAGCGGCATCGTGCGCAGCGTCGTTCAGGCTTCGACCAAGGTCTCGCCCAAGGCCATCTTGATCATCGTCACCAATCCGCTCGACGCCATGTGCCACGTGGCGATGGAAGCGAGCGGCTTCCCGGCCGAGCGGGTCATCGGCATGGCTGGCGTCCTCGACTCGGCGCGCTTCCGCACCTTCATCGCCCAGGAGCTGGGCGTGAGCGTCAGCTCGACCCACGCGTTCGTCCTGGGCGGCCACGGCGACACGATGGTGCCGTTGCCGCGCTACTCGACCGCGGGCGGCGTGCCCATTACCGAGCTGATGTCTGCTGAGCGCATCGACGCGCTCGTGACGCGCACGCGCAATGGCGGCGCAGAGGTGGTGGCGCTGCTCAAGACCGGCTCGGCCTATTACGCGCCGGCCGCAAGCGTCGCCCAGATGGTCGACTCGATCCTGAATGACCGCAATGAGATCCTGCCCTGCGCGGTCCTCCTAAACGGCAAATACGGCGTCGACGGCTTATTCGTGGGCGTCCCGGTCAAGCTCGGCCGCGGCGGCGTCAGCGACGTCATCGAGATCGAGCTGACGACCGATGAGCAGGCTGCCTTCGACAAGTCGGCCGCCGCCGTGCGCGAGCTTGTCGACGCAATGAAAAGGTTGGCCGCGAACTCTTAAGTAATGCCAGTTATCACCATCTCCAGGCAGTTCGGCGCCGCTGGGGCGCCAGTCGGTCGAGCGCTGGCCGGGCGCTTCGGGTCGGAGATGCTCGATCGCGCAATCGTCGCCCAGGTCGCCGTTCGCTCGGGCATTCCCGAACAGCAGCTGGAGATGTACGACGAGCGCCTGCCCACTATTTGGCAGCGCATGGCTTCTGCCCTCGCCGCGTCCCCTGAACCGGCTTTGCCCGGTGTCACCTTCTCTCCGTCACTCGCGCCGATGAGCGTCCATGAACGTCTCGTCGAGATCACGCGGACGGTCATCGAGGAAGCGGCCGAGCGCGGCAACGCGATCATCCTGGGTCGCGGTGGCGCCTTCATCCTGGCCGACCGGCGCGACGTGTTCCACGTCCAGCTGCACGCGTCGCTCGACGCACGGGTGCGCTACCTGCTGGCGCGCGTCGAGGACATCCCGGAGGAGGCGCGGCCTGAAGAAAAGGCCCTGCGCGAGCTGTGCCACTCAATCGACGCGGCGCGCGAGGCGTACATCCGCGATGTCTTTGGCGCCGACTGGCGCGATGTCACGCACTACGACCTGGCGGTCGACACCGGCACTATGGGTGTGGAAAAAACCGCCGACGTGATCGAAGCCGCCATCCGCGCCTTGGAAAGCACCGCCAAGTGAGGCTGCCTGAGGGCCTGGCCGCCTTCCGCCACCGCAACTTCCGCCTCTTCTGGGCGGGCATGCTCGTGTCGCTCATCGGCACGTGGATGCAGAGCGTAGGTCAGGCGTGGCTCGTTCTGCAGCTGACCAACGACCCGCTCGCCTTGGGCATCATCGCCGTCGCTCAGTTCGGCCCGATCTTGTTCCTTGGTCCAATCGGCGGGATCCTGGCCGACTCGATCGACAAGCGCAAAGCGCTGATGGTTACCCAGACCACGGCCGGACTGCTGGCGCTGATCCTGGCCGGGCTCGTGGCCACAAACCAGGTACAGGTCTGGCACATCTTCGTGCTCGCAACTGGCCTGGGCATCGTCAACTCGTTCGACATGCCCATCCGCCAGGCATTCGTGATCGAGATGGTCGGGCGCGAGGACATCGCTAACGCGGTCGCGCTCAACAGCACGGTTTTCAACATCACCCGCATCATCGGCCCGGCTGCGGCGGGTTTGATGATCGCCGGCGTCGGCATCGAGCCGCTCTTCTTTATCAACGCGGTGAGCTACCTTGCGGTCGTCGCGAGTCTGGTGATGATGCATACGAGCGAGATGCATCCACCGACCGAACGCGCGGTGGTCAGCCGCAGCCTGAGGTCTGTGTACGACCTGCTGGCCGAAGGTTTCCGCTACACCCGGGGCGATCCGCGCATCTTCCTGGTGATCGTGCTCGTCGGACTCGTCTCGACATTCGCCATGAACTACTCCGTGTTGATCCCGGTGGTCGCGCGTGACGTGCTCCATGGCGACGCGGACACCTACGGCTTCCTCATGTCCGCGGCCGGAGTGGGTGCGCTCGTCAGCGCACTGTCGATCGCCTTCCGACGCACGGCATCGATGGGCCGCCTGTTCGTGGGCGCCGCCCTCGTTGGCGTGGCGATGGTCGGCGTGGGTGTGTCGCGCTGGCTGCCCCTGAGCCTGGCGATGATGTTCGTCGCGGGTTGGGGCGGCATTTCGATGGCCGCGACCGCGAACACGACGATTCAGCTCGCCGTGCCGGACATACTGCGCGGCCGCGTCGTCAGCCTGTACACGACGGTCTTCGTTGGCTCGACGCCCATCGGTGGTCTTTTCAGCGGCGTCATTGCCAGCGGCTTCGGTGGCGCGCCGGCCGCGCTGGTGGTCGGTGGCTCGATCGCCACGCTCGCGGCGATTGGCGCCTACCTACGATTGCCTGATCGCGCCCACCTGGGGCCGGCCGCGTCGCAACTGCTGCATCGACCCGCGCGCAACCGCTGAACCCGCCGCGCTGCGGGACGCGACACTAGCTGAGTGCCACTCGCTCTGATCGAGCTCAACTTTGACCCTCTGTTCCAGCTTGGCGCGCTCACGATTCGTTGGCAGACGATCGGCGTGACGGTCGGTCTGCTGGTTGCCATGACCGTGGCCGCGCTGATGGCCCCCGACGTTGGCGGCCAACGGCCGTTCTTTCGGCGGCGCGAACCGGACCTCCGGCCGCTGTTCCCGCAAGCGCCCAAGGTCGAGCAGGCGAAACCGATTCGCAGGCTCCGCCTCGACGACATGCTCTTGATCATCGCCGGCGTCGTCCCCGGCGCGGCTGTCGGCGGGCGGCTGCTCCACGTCCTCGATTACTGGTCGTATTACTCGAGCGAGCCGCACAAGATCTTTGATCCGGTAATCGGTTCGCTGTCGCTGCTGGGAGCGGTGCTGGGCGGCCTGCTCAGCGCGAGCTACGTGGCGCGGATGATCGAAGCGCCGGTACGCCGCTGGGCCGATGCCGCGGCCGTGCCGATGCTGCTCGCCCTTGGCCTGGGCAAGTTCGCTCAGCTGCTCGGCGGCAGCGGCCAGGGTCTGCCGTTCGACGGCAGCTGGGCCGTGGCCTTTGTCGGCGTGGGGCCGTGGGTGAGCCCGAACGCCCAGATCCCGTCCCATCCCTCCCAGATATATGAGGGCCTATGGATGCTGGCCGGCATTCCGCTCGTGTTGCGCATCGCCGGCCAGCGCTTCAAGCCATTCCGCGTTCACCGCCTGGTGGCGTGGGCTGACCGCACGTCCCGTGAGGGAGCGCTCTTCGTCGGCGCACTCGGTTGGTTTTTGCTGGGCCGGCTGGTCATCGGCTATTCGTGGCGCGACGAGGCCATCGTTGGTGGCCTCAACGTGGAGCAAACGCTGGCGCTCATCGCGATGATGGCCGCG
>JBDTVN010000143.1:0-4064 GCA_040007155.1 Chloroflexota bacterium | reverse complement strand
TGCCCAAGGCGGCGCGGGTGGCGGGCATCGAGTTCGGCGAGCTGTGCAGCATGCTCATCGAGGCTGCGCGCGCGCGCAGCGCATGAGTCGCCGCGCCGCGCGGCCCATTCGCAAATCGCGCGTCTCGACGGGCTCGTTTCGCGAGGACGGCTGGCGCGTTCTGGTCAGTCCGGAACGAATCATCGCGATGGTCCTGATGCTGGTTACAGCCGGTGGCATCCTGTGGCTCGCCACGAGCAAGCAGTTCGCGCTTGCCGCCGATGGCGTCGAGATCAACGGCCTCCACTACACCGACGCCCAGGCAGTACGCGACGCGCTCGGCTTGCCGATAGACGGCGCGCCAAACATTCTGAGCTTGCACACGGACCGAATGCGTCGCGCCCTGCTCGCACTGCCCGCGGTCGCGGCGGCGGATGTCCTGGTCTCGTTGCCCGACCACCTGGTCGTGAACATCACCGAGAGGACCGCGCTAGTGCAGGTTGCGCATGCCGGCGTCACGTACCTATTGGATGGCGACGGCGTCGTGCTCGAGGGTCGCGCGGCAAACGCGCCAGCAATCACCGACCTGCCCTTGATCGATGACCAGCGACTTACCCTGGGCATCCCGTTCGAGATCGGCCAGCAGATGGATCCGACCGAGACGGCAGCCATGCTCCAGATCGGAGCCCTCACGCCAATATTGGTCGGCTCGTCTGCAACGGGCCTCGCCTTCAGCGCCACGGACACGGACGGTTTCGTGGTCACGGCTGCGCCCTATGGCTGGCGCGCGGTTTTCGGCTTCTACACGCCGACGCTCCGGCCGCCGTCGGAGATTGCCCAACAGGTGCAGTGCCTGCGCAGTCTGCTCGCGACTGGCGAAGCGGCGATCGAGACGATTTACCTCGCGCCGTCCAACGATCGCTGCGGCACATACCTGCCGCGGCCAAGTTAGGCCAGAATACGAAGGTGGAGAGAGAAGCAGTTCTGGTCGCGCTCGATGTCGGCACCAGCAAGGTCGTGGCGCTCATCGGCGAAGTGACGCGCGACGGCACGGTGACGGTTATCGGCAAGGGCGCGGTGCCGTCGTCCGGAATCAAGAAGGGCGTCGTCGTCAACATCGACCAGACGGTCAACTCGATTGCCGCAGCGCGCGAGGCAGCGGAAAGACTGTCGGGCTATCGCATCGAGTCGGCCATCGTGGGCATCGGCGGCAACCACGTCGAGTCACAGAACTCGCGCGGCGCGGTTGCCGTCAGCGGGCCGCGGCGCGAGGTGACGCGCGAGGACATCGAACGCGCTACTGAGGTCGCGCGCGCGGTCACGATCCCGTCGAACCGCGAGGTTCTCCACGTCCTGCCGCGCGGCTTTGTCGTCGACGGCCAGGAAGGCGTCAAGGATCCGCTCGGTATGAGTGCCGTGCGGCTCGAGGTGGAGACGCACATCGTCCACGCGGGTGCGACCGCGGTTCAGAACCTGACCAAGTGCGTTGGCCGCGCGGAGATCAAGATCGACGAGCTCGTCGCCGCGTCACTCGCGTCAGCGGACGCGGTGCTAACCGATACGGAGCGCGAGCTGGGTGTCGCCGTGGGCGACTTCGGTGCAGGAACGTTGGACCTGGCGCTCTTCATGGAGGGCTCGCCTTTCCACACTGCGGTCCTGCCGCTCGGCGGGAACAACGTTACGAACGACATCGCCATCGGCTTGAAAACCTCGCTCGCCGCAGCCGAGGATCTGAAGATCCGCGTCGGCACGGCCGATCCCACAGGCATCGACAAGGACGAGCAGGTCGACGTCGCCGGCATCGGCGAGGGTGACGCGTCGAGCGCGTCGCGCTATGAGCTGGCGCTGATCGTCGAGGCGCGCATGCGCGAAGTCTTCGAGAAGATCGCCGAGCAGATGGCGAAGGCCGGGTCGAGCGGCATGTTGCCCGCAGGCCTCGTGCTGACAGGTGGCGCCGCGCAACTGACTGGCGCCGCGCGACTGGGCCGGGAAGTGCTCCAGATGCCCGTCCGCGTAGCCGGGCCAACTGGCGTGTCGGGCCTGACCGACCACCTCCTCACGCCCGCCTATTCGACGTCGCTCGGCCTGCTCATCTGGGGCGCCCAGACCATCAGCAGCGAAGACTCGCGTTCGTACGAGTCGACTCCAGGTCCGGGCGCCCTGGGCCGCATGCGCGACTGGGCACGCGGACTCCTGCCCTAAGACGCAGCATGGCCGCCGGCCCGCGTGGCCGCCCGCTTGTCTCAACTGGACGCATTGGGTCCAGCGTTTGGTATCGAACCAGGAATCCCGTTTCACCCGGACCGCGTTGGTCGATCTGAGACAAGATCGCCATCTTCCGCCGGAACCGTGGACGCATCCGATCCAGGTGGTACAAGTCACCGGCACATGACCACGAGAACGATCTCCGTTCAAACCGGCACGCGACGCGGGCTGTTCGACATTACCCGCGAATGCGCTGACTTCGTCCGCGGTGAGGGCGACGGGCTGCTCAATGTGTTTGTGCCGCATGCGACCGCGGGGGTCGTGATCATGGAGCTCGGCAGTGGCTCGGAAGACGATCTGACCGACGCGCTGGACCGGCTGCTGCCGCGTGACGATCGCTGGCGCCACGCCCACGGCTCAACAGGTCACGGCGCAGATCACGTGTTGCCGCTGCTCGTTTCGCCGAGTGTCACGGTGCCGGTCACGAACGGCGAGCTTGGACTCGGCACGTGGCAGTCGATCGCATTGCTCGACCCCAATCCGGACAACGCGAATCGGACAGTGACGCTGTCATTCGTGGCGGGCTGAGAGGGTTATCCACAGGCCTTCCACAACCGCCTGAAATGCAACTGAAATTCGACCCCTCAACACCCGTTGGTGAGGGTCCGGATTCGGATCGCGCGGCCTATACTCGGCGAGCCGTCAGACAAGGCGTCGGAGCCCGCGCCAGGTCGGCAGTTGTCTTATCGCGCTGACTTGAGAAGGGGATCGGTCGACATGCCGTTGAGGTCCGACTCGGAGAATTTCGCTCTGATCCGAGTGATCGGTATCGGAGGCGGCGGGTCTAACGCCGTCAACCGGATGATCCGGGCAGAGCTGATGGGCGTGGAGTTCATCTCCGTCAACACCGACGCCCAGGCGCTGCTCCAGTCGGACGCTTCGCACAAGATCCGCATCGGCGACAAGATCACGCGTGGTCTTGGCGCGGGCGGCGACCCCGGCATCGGCCAGCGTTCGGCCGAGGAAGACGCAGAAAAGATCTACGAGGCACTCAAGGATTCGGACATGGTGTTCATCACCGCCGGCATGGGTGGTGGCACAGGATCCGGCGCTGCGCCGGTGATCGCTGAGATCGCGCGCGAGCTGGGTGCGCTGACGATCGGTGTCGTGACCAAGCCGTTCGGATTCGAAGGCGCGCGTCGTCGGCTCAACGCAGAGAAGGGCAGCGAGGCGCTGCGCGAGAAGGTCGACACGCTCATCACGATCCCCAACGATCGGCTCAAGGACGTTGTCGACAAGCAGACCTCGATCATCGATGCATTCCGCGTCGTCGACGACGTTTTGCGCCAGGGCGTGCAGGGCATCAGCGACCTGATCACCGTGCCCGGCCTGATCAACCTCGACTTCGCGGACGTGCGCACGGTCATGAAGGACGCCGGCTCGGCGTTGATGGGCATTGGCCGCGCCAGCGGCGAAGGCCGCGCGGCCGTAGCGGCACGCGATGCCATCTCGAGCCCGCTGCTCGAGATCAATATCAACGGCGCGCAGGGCGTGCTCTTCAACGTCACCGGCGGCCCAAGCCTGAGCCTGTACGAAGTCGACGAGGCCGCGGAGATCATCCGCAGCACCGCCGATCCGGAGGCGAACATCATCTTCGGCACGGTCATTGACGAGCGCATGGGCGACGAGATCGCGATCACGGTTATCGCAACCGGCTTCGACGCGGCCCGCCGGCGGGAGTCGCCGCGAACGCACGTGCCGGCGGCTGATCTGGCCACCGTCCTGCGCTCGCGCGAACGGGAGCAGATGCTCGACCAGCGCATCGCGGCCACGATCCCGATCGAGACGAACGGCAATGGTGAGGCGCTACCGGTCCCGGT
>JBDTVN010000142.1:0-4105 GCA_040007155.1 Chloroflexota bacterium | reverse complement strand
GGCCAACTACGCCGTCGTCGTCGGCGCGTCGATGAAGCTGCTGCCGTGGGACGACGGCGGACGCATGAACCTCGACGACATCCGCCGTGCGTGGCGCAATCCCAAGGATGTCCACGAGCCGCTTACTTCGCTGGTCATGCTCGAGAACACCCACTCCGACTCGATGGCCCAGCCGCTGCCGGCGGACTATGTCGCCGCAGTTGGCAAGGTGGCACATGACGGCGGCGTGCCGCTCCACGTCGACGGCGCGCGCATCTTCAACGCAGCGATCGCGCTGAACACGACCGTCAAGGAGCTGTTGGCACCGGCCGACTCGGCCACCTTCTGCCTGTCGAAGGGTTTGGCCTGCCCAATCGGATCCGTGATCGTCGGCCGTAGGGACTTCATCTGGCAGGCGCGCCGCGCCCGGAAGCTGCTCGGCGGCGGTATGCGCCAGGTCGGCACCCTCGCGGCACCAGGCCTGATTGCGCTGCGCGATGGGCCTGATGGGATGATCCAGCGGCTCGCGGAGGACCACGTCAATGCCCGCCGTCTCGCCGACGGCATCGCGGACATGCCCGGAGTCGTTGGCCTGAACCCGGCCCGTGTGCGCACGAACTTCGTCTTCTTTGAGCTGTCGAAGCCCGAGCTGCGCATGCCCTTCCTGGACGCGCTGGAGCGCACCGGCACGCAGATGATCGACTACCCCGGCGGCGACCTGATTCGCGGCGTAACCCACTACGGCATCACCAGCGACGATGTCGACCACGCCATTGCCGGCGTCCGCCAGGCGTTGACCGACGTGGGCCTGGCGCCGGCTCCCGCAACGGCCGCCGTAGTCGCCGGTGGCTGACCGAGCGGTCGCGCCGGAACCAAAAACAGCCGCCGATGAACAGCTCGACCGGCTCGCCCAAGCGCGCTTCGACGCACTCGTAGCACGCAACCCGGTCTTCGCCACGTTCCTGGGGCTGCACCAATACGACGGTCAGCTGGGCGACGCCAGCCGCGATGCATTTCTCGCCGAAGCGCAACAGACGCGCGACTACCAGACGGCGCTTGAGGCCATAGACCCAGCCGAGCTTTCGGCCTATCACGCGACGGAGCGCGAGCTCGCCCTCTTCGTGACGCGGCGCGAAGTCTTCGACATCGACGTGCACCGGGTCTGGGAGCGCCGCGCATCGGCGACCGATGAGATCGGCGATGGCATCTTCCTGCTGTTCGCGCGCGAGGGCCGGCCGCTGGCCGATCGGCTCGAAGCGATCGCTTCGCGGCTTGAGGCCGCGCCGCGCCACCTGAAGCAGTCACGCAGCCGCATGGCTGGTGATCAGCCACCGGTGCGCTTGTGGAACGAGATCGAGCTCGAGGCGGTCGGCTCGCTGCCGTCGATGTTCGACGTGATCCTGGACGCCGCGCGGCGTGAATTGGGCGACAGCCATACCGTGACGCGGCGTATCGAAAAGGCTGCGGCCCAGGCTCGACTCGCCCTCGACGAGTACGGCGCGTGGGTCAAGCAGCAAATCGCCCGCGGCGTCGACGAGTTCGCGCTGGGTGTGGCCAACTTCGACACGCTCGTTGGATTGCGCGCCTTTGACGGCCTGTCGGCTGACGACATTCTTGCCATCGGCGAGGAGCAACTCGCAGCCGAGCGGGCCAGTCGCGAGGCGGTGGCGCGCGAGATCGATCCGTCAGCGACCGCGCAGGAAGTGGTCGATCGGGTCAAGTCGGAGCATCCCGCCGACTTCACCGGCGCGCTCGATGAGTACCGCGCGGCAATGTTCCAGGCGCGCCAATTCATCCTCGATCACGATCTGGCCACCATCCCGGAAGGCGAAAAACTGCTGGTCGTCGAGACGCCCGAGTACATGCGCGGCGTCGTGCCCTTCGCGGCCTACTTCAGTCCGGGCAAGTTCGAGCCGGGCAACCCGACCGGCATCTATGTCGTGACGCCATCACTCGACGGCGATCCGCGGGCGATGCGCGAGCACAACCACGCGTCGATCTACAACACGAGCATCCACGAGGCCTATCCCGGCCATCACCTGCAGCTCGTGGTCGCGAACCAACATCCCAGCCTGACGCGCATCCTGGTCGACGCGCCCGAGTTCGTTGAAGGCTGGGCGATGTACTGCGAGCTGATGATGCGCGAGCAGGGCTTTGACACTGCGCCCAAACATCGGCTGATGATGCACACCGACGCCATCTGGCGCGCCTGCCGCATCATCGTCGACGTCAAATTGCAGCGCGGCCAGATGAGCGTCGGCGAGGCGGTCGACTTCCTTGTGGAGCAGACGGGCTTCGAGCGACCGCAGGCCGCGGCGGAGGTCAATTGGTACACCTACCGGCCGACCTATCCGATGTCCTACCTGCTCGGCCGCCAGCTCCTGCGCCGGCTGCGCGCGGACGAACAGAAGCGGCTTGGTGCCTCGTTCTCGCTGAAGGGCTTCCACGATGCCCTGCTAAATCAGAGCGGTTTGCCGATCAGCTTCCAGCGGCGGCTGCTGACTCGGGGCGGGTAGCGATGCGCCTCGTCCCGAGCATCGACCTGACTAACGGACGGTCGCGGCTCGTCTACTGGCCGGGCGCCGCGAGCGGCATCGGCGCACCGACTGATCGCCCGGAGCGCATCGCTGCCGCCTTCGTGGCCGTGGGCGCGCCCATGCTTCACCTGGTCGATCTCGACGGAGCTCGCCAGGGAGTGCCCGTGAACACGGCCGCGATCGCCGCCGTGGCGCGCGACGTGGCCGTGCCGCTGCAGCTCGCAGGCGGCGTCGATGGGCCGCGCCAGATCGAGCTGGCCTTTGCCTGTGGCGCGACACGCGTTGTGGTCCCGGTGTGGATCGCCGCGGAGTCGATCGAGGGTTTGCGCGAGTGCGTGCAAGCCGCGGGCGACTGGCTGTCGGTGGGGCTCGACGCGCGCGACGAGCAGATGCGCTCCTACCCGTGGCCAGGCGCGGTGCCCACGCTGGACGAGCTCTGTGGGACGCTCGCCGCTGAAGGCGTGCGCCGCTTGGTCGTGTCCCATTGGACTCCGGCTGACCTGCCGCGCCTGGCCGCCATCGGCGCGCGGCACGATGTTGCGCTGCAACTTGCCGGCGGCATCACCGAACCTGGTCAGATTGATGCCGTGGCCGCCGCCGGCATAGACACGCTGATTCTTGGCGAGGCGCTGCTTTCAGGGACAATCGACTACCAACAAAAGGTGAGGGTCAATGGCTAAGCGCAAGCACACGTCACAGCGGTCGCGCATCAACGAGGGGGCCGAGCGCCCGGGGTTCACGCGGCGATCAGATATGCGGCCGCCGTCAGCGCGCGGTTCTTCGAACACGCTGTGGCTGATCTTGGCTGGCATCGGCGTAATCGCCGCTGTCGTTGTGCTCGCCTATGCAGCGGGTTGGATCGGCAAGCCCGGCGCCTCGCCGTCGCCGTCGCCCGTTCCCCGACCCAGCTTCGCCAACCTGGCCCCGCCGTCAGCGACGCCGCTCGCCAACCCGCCAGCCACGCCATCGGGCGACGGCACCACCGCGACGATCGTCACCGACCTTGGCACGATCACGATGGAGCTCTATACCGACTCGGCGCCAGTGGCCACGCAGAACTTCATCAACCTGGCCAACGCCGGTTTCTACAACGGCATCGATTTTCACCGCCTCGTGCCCGGCTTCATGATCCAGGGCGGCGATCCGTCCGGCACTGGCGGTGGCGGGCCGGGCTACACGATCCAGGACGAGCTGGTCGTGGGCGCCTACAACCGCGGCGTTGTCGCAATGGCGCGCAACTCGGCCGCGAACTCGCAGGGCTCGCAGTTTTTCATCGTCGTAGCGGACTCGCCGTTTCTGGTTGGCGGCAAGTACGTGATCTTCGGCAACGTGACATCAGGCATGGACGTGGTCGATCAGATCGTCCAAATGCCGACGGCGAACGACGAACCCAATGGCGATGGTGGCACCGCACTCAACCCGGTGTTCATGCGCAGCGTCACTATCCAGCGTCCCTGAGTGGAACTATCCACACCAAGTTGCGGAATATTCATTATTCAGGCTGCATAACCCCTTGAGGCACCGCATGGGGTCAGGTAAACTGCCGCAGATGTCGTCTTCGGGCGACATAAGCTGCCCCAGGCGCGAGG
>JBDTVN010000141.1:0-4128 GCA_040007155.1 Chloroflexota bacterium | reverse complement strand
ATCTTGCACGCGAGGCGGTTGCGGCCGTTGATCATCATCGCGTCCGAGCCGCACACGCCGTGGGCGCACGACCGACGAAAGGTCAGTGAGCCATCCCCGTCCCATTTGATCCGATGCAGCAGATCGAGCACCCGATCCATCGGCTCGGATTGGACAACGTATTTCTCCCAGTGCGGCCGCTCATCGCGCTCGGGATCGAAGCGCTGGATACTCAGCTCGACTTGCATCTAATAGGTCCGTGGCTTGGGCTGGAACTTGGTGATGGTCACGGGCTTGTACTTCAAGTCGGGCCCGCCTTCCGCGCGGAATGCGAGCGAATGCTTGAGCCAGTCGGCGTCGTTGCGGTCGGGAAAATCCTCGCGGTAGTGACCGCCGCGCGATTCAGTGCGGGCGAGTGCAGAAGCGACGGTCGCCTCAGCGCAATCGAGCAGGTAGCCCACCTCGCGCGCCTCGAGCAGCTCGGTGTTGAAGACGCGGCCCGTGTCCTTGATCGCCACGTCGGCGTAGCGGGCACGCAGCTCGCGCAGTTTGCGCGTCATGTCGTTCAATGATTGCGCTGTTCGGAAGACGCCGCAGTCTTCCGTCATCGCGTTGGCCAGCTCAAGCCGGATGTGCTGCGCGTTCTCGCCGCGCGGCCGGCTACGCATCGACTCGATCTCAGCGCGCACTGGCTCCGCAGCAGACGCACCTGCAGGCAGGTCCGGAAGTGCCCCGCCGCCCCCATGAATGTCCTCGGTCATTGATCGACCGGCGCGCCGACCGAACACGAGGATGTCGAGTAGCGAGTTGGTGCCCAACCGGTTCGCCCCGTGGACCGAAACACAAGCGCATTCACCGGCGGCGTACAGGCCGGGCAGCACCGTGTTGTTCTCATCGACGATGACGCGCGACTCATTTGTTGTAGGGATGCCGCCCATCGCGTAGTGCGCAGTTGGCTGGACTGGGATGGGCTGGGTAATCGGTTCGATGCCCTGGTAGACCCGGGCGAACTCGGTGATGTCGGGCAACTTCTCGTCGATGATCTTCTTGCCCAGGTGCGTCAGGTCCAGGTGGATGTAGTCCTTGCCGCCGATGCCCCGACCGGCGCGGACCTCGGTGACGATCGCCCGGCTGACCATGTCGCGCGGCGCGAGGTCGAGCATGGTCGGCGCATAGCGCTCCATGAAGCGCTCGCCCGAGTCGTTGCGCAGGATCCCGCCTTCGCCGCGCGCCGCTTCCGACAGCAGGATGCCGATGCCGACGATGCCGGTCGGGTGGAACTGGAAGAACTCCATGTCCTCGAGCGGCACACCGTGACGGTAGGCCAGCGCGACGCCATCGCCGGTCAGCGAGAACGCATTGGAGGTGATGCGAAACATTCGCCCAAAGCCGCCGGTCGCAAACATCACGGCCGCGCTCCGGAAGACATGGATCGACCCATCGGCGATGCCGTAGCCGACCACGCCCCGGGTAACGCCGTCCTCGATGAGCACGTCGACCACGTGGTATTCGTCGAAGAACTCGACGCCCGCCTTGATGCACTGCTGGTACAGCGTCTGCAGGATCATGTGGCCGGTTCGATCGGCCGCGAAGCAGGACCGGCGAACCGGCGCCTCGCCGTAGTTGCGCGTGTGACCACCAAAGCGGCGCTGGTCGATCTTGCCGTCAGGCGTCCGATTGAATGGCAGGCCCATGTGCTCGAGCTCGATGACGGTCTCGATCGCCTCCGTGGCCAGGATGTCGGCCGCGTCCTGATCAACCAGGTAGTCGCCACCCTTGACGGTGTCGTACATGTGCCATTCGGGGTGGTCTTCTTCCAGGTTGCCGAGCGCGGCGCAGATCCCGCCTTGCGCGGCGCCGGTATGAGATCGGGTCGGATATAGCTTGCTCAGCACACAGGCTTTGACGCCGCTGCGCGCGAGCTCGAGCGCGGCCCACAGGCCAGCCCCGCCGGCACCGACGATGACTGCCTGATATTCGTGGACGGGCGTCTGACCAACCATGCGCGCCGGAGCGGCCGCGCTCACTGAGCGCCCGTCGCCGATGGCAGCGTGAGGATGACCTGCGTGCCGATGATGAAGAGCAGCACTGCGCTCGTGTAGAGCAGCAACAGAGTTGCTTCGCGCAACCCGGGGCGATGGACGTAATCGGTGACAACGGTGCGCACGCCCAGGAAGCCGTGCAACAGCACGTTCATGAGCAGCAGCCAGTCGAAGGCGCGCCAGAAGAAGTTGTTCCAGCGCTGGTTGGCGATGAAGTCAGCCGTCTGCGCACCGGGGTCGTAGATAAAATGCAGGATCGAGAAATGCGCCAGCGCGAGCACGAACAGCATCAGCCCGCTGACGCGCATCGTGTACCAGACGATGACCTCGCGGCGCGAGCCGCGCGGGCGCATGCGGCCCCGGCTCACCGGCGAAACCTGCACCGACTTATCGGCTTCGGTCGCCATCAGCCCAGCCCCAACTGCTGGAGGATCGGCAACCAGACCGGGCGCAGGATGATGATCGCGCCGGGTACACCGGCGACGATGAAGATGACCCACGTTGCCCACCACAGGACGCGCTGATAGGCGGTCATGCGCGGCCAGAGGTCGATGATGATGATGCGCAGTCCGTTGAGCGAGTGATAGAGCAGCGCCGCGCCCAGGAGCACCTCGAGGAACCGGCCGGGGATGCTCGAGTAGAAAGCGAGTACCTCGTCGTACAGCTTGGGGTTGCCGCCGACGAGATAGATGTCCAGCACGTGCAGCAGCACGAACGCGAAGATGCCGATGCCGCTGATGCGATGGAACGCCCACGCGATCATGCCCTCACGCGGGCGGTAGCGCAGCTGGTTGGGGAGCCGGATCACCCGGCGGCAACCCGCTCTGCGACTGCTGCCGCGAAGGCTTTGGTGCCGGCAGTGCCGCCCAGGTCGCGCGGCACGGTATTGCCCTCGGCAATGATGTCGCGGACAGACTTCTCGACGCGCTCCGCGGCGGCGATCTCACCCAGGTGGCGCAGCATCATCGCGCCAGACAGGATCAGCGCCGTCGGATTAGCCACGTCCAGACCGGCGTACTTAGGCGCCGAGCCATGGACCGGCTCGAACACGGCCGCGTTGTCGCCAATGTTGGCGCCGGGCGCGACGCCCAGACCCCCGACGAGACCGGCGCAAAGGTCGCTCACGATGTCGCCGTACAGGTTGGGCAGCACCATCACGTCATACAACTCGGGCTTCTGAACGAGCTGCATGCACATGTTGTCGACGATGCGGTCCTCGAACTCGATGCCGCGGCCCTCGTACTGCGCTGCGATGGTCCGGCACGACTCTAGGAAGAGGCCGTCCGACAGCTTCATGATGTTCGCCTTATGGACGGCGGTCACCTTGTGGCGGCCGTTGGCGATCGCGTACTCGAATGCGAACTTGGCGATCCGCTCCGATGCAAAGCGAGTGATGATCTTGATGCTCTCCGCGGCGTCACGACCGACGCGATGCTCGATGCCCGCGTACAGGTCTTCCGTGTTCTCGCGGACGATGATCAGATCCACGTCCTCGAAGCGCGTCTCGACGCCCTTCATGGACCGCGCGGGTCTGAGGTTGGCATACAGGTCGAGCGCCTGGCGGAGGGCGACGTTGACCGATCGGAAGCCCTCGCCAACCGGCGTCGTAATCGGCCCCTTCAGGCCAACCTTGGTCTCGCGGATGGAGTCAAGCACGGCATCCGGCAGCGGTGTGCCGTGAATGGCGATCTGCGACTCGCCGGCATCAACGCGGCGCCAGTCGAACTTGAGGCCCGTCGCCTCAAGGACAGTCGTCGTCGCATCAGCGAGCTCCGGCCCGATGCCATCGCCGGGGATCAGGGTGACGGGATAAGTCACGTGACGGTCCACTCCTCGCGCAGGTCAAAGCGCCTGCAGTCGCAAGCGTAGCGACAGTCATCACGACGCGTCGAGGACTGGCGTGCAGCGTGCCGCACAGGGCGCGCTGATGAGCCTCGCTACAATCGAAGACGAATGAAGTTGCAGGAGTACCACGCCAAGACACTCCTGCGCGCCCAGGGCCTCCCGGTTCCCGACTACAGCGTCGCGCAGACGGCCGACCAGGCCAAGGCAGCCGCCGACGGATATCTCAAGGCCGGCGCGGACAAGGTCGTCATCAAGGCCCAGG
>JBDTVN010000140.1:0-4201 GCA_040007155.1 Chloroflexota bacterium | reverse complement strand
GAGCCGTCGTCGGTGGCCACGACGTATTCGACCTCGTCGGGCAAGAGGCTCGAGGGGTAGACCTCCATTGCCGATGCCGCGCCAAACAAAAGCGTCACGCTGCGGTCCGCGGCGAGGGCGTCGTCGACGAGCGAGCGCACGCCGGCCATGCCCAGGCCGCCCGCCACGAGCAGCAAATTACGAGAGCGTGGGTCGATTTCGAAGCCGCGCCCCAAGGGACCGAGCATCTCGACCTGCTCCGTGGGCTGCATACGCGCCAGCCACGCCGTACCGACGCCGGTCACTCGGAAGTGAATGGTGATCTTGCCGCCCACCCGATCGACCGTGTTGATCGAAAACGGCCGGCGCAGTACGAGACCCGAGTAGTCGGGAGTGCGCACGTGAACGAATTGACCGGCCTGACTTGCTGAGGCAAGCAGCGGCGCGTGATACGTCTGGAGCCATTGCCCCGGCAAAAACTCGAGGCTCTCGATCAGCTCAGCGTCGAGCAGCCTCACGTGTGCTCGATGTGGAGAGGCCTAGGCCTCTGAGTCTGTGGCGCCGGTGACGTGCGGAAACGACTCGGCAATTGCCTCAGCAAGGTCGCCAAAGATGTCTGTTGGATCGTAGAACTCGACCAAGTCATCGGGCGACGAGAGTTTCTTCCAGGTGCCGTCCTTGGCGCCGTCCTCGTCCGCCTCGGGCACGACCTCGGCCTCGAAACGGCCGTTGCGCTTTAGCCAGAGCCGCTCGTCTTCATCGTCGAGAACCATCAAGTCGCCAACGAAGGGCGACAGATCCTTGACCAGCGTCTCGAACTGTTCGATCAGGCGCGCTTCCGTGTGCTGGCTGCGCTCCTGGAAAGTCAGGGCGAGGTCGTACACGCGACTCGCGGCCTCGTCGGCGTTGGCCGGCTCGCTCTGTCCGCTCTGGCGTGCGGCCCAGTCGTCGGCAGCTTTGGCGTAGCCCTCTTCGGCGACTGACGTCCCACCGACGCCAACGTCGACCGTCTCAGACGGCGCGAGTCCGGCCGACTCGACCAGATCATCTGCGGCCGTAGGTTCCGCGGGCAGACCAGCCTGCTCGCGCGCCGCATCTGCGAACGCGGCAAAGACTTCAGCCGGGTTGTACAGCTCGACGAGCTCGGCCGCGGTCTCGATGACCTCTGTCTCCGACCGCCATTCGCCCGTGACCTCGTCCTGATAGCGCGTGCGCGAGCGGAAGCTGCCGTCCGGGGCGACCGACAGGTAGTCGGGATCCTCATCGATGAGGACCATCCCGCCGGCCTCCTTGATGCGCTGTTTGTTCGACTCGAGAAAGTCATGCAGCTGCTTGCCTGCGGCCGACAAGAAGGAGGTGCGCTCCATGGCCGCTTCAGTTGCGATCTCGCCGAGGGCGCTGCCCATACCGGCCATTGCGGCCTCCCTTCCTTTGTCTTTTCCGCGTCCGATTGTCATGGCGTGTACTTCAGTTCAGGGCCCATGCGTTCGCGCAGGAACATAGCGTGATGACGCTCGAACATCCACTCGCCTGCGCGATGGCCGATCGCCCGCGAACGGGGATCGCCCTCGAGCTTGTCGATGGTCGCGTAGTCGGGCATTTCGAGCAGGATCACGTTGTCGAAGTCCCAGCCGTAGGCGACGTTGAACCAGCCGATGAACTTCATGCCGAACTCTTCCTCGTAGCGCTTGACCTGGCGCGGGAAGAGCTTGCGCATGAAGAACTTGAAGAACGGGTCCCGACCACGGCGGACCGAGAAGAACGTCGCCAGCACAGGCATCGCCGCGCATTCTCGCACGACGCCCGCCCGCCGCCCGCTTCAACCCCGTGCATTCAACGCACGACTCGTCGGCCGACGCACCCAAACGTGCGCTTGAGGAGTGCCCTGGCGAGTGTCTCGTGCGGTGACCGCATCAAACGTGCCCCGAAGGGAGATATGCGCCCGGCCGTAGGACCGTTCGTGTGCTGAACGCATGACTGACGGCAAACCAGCTGGCAGGGCGTTGATAAGCCCAGATGACCACAATCGCGAAATGGCCACCAAGGAGACGCGCCTCGGCCGCGGCAGACGCAGAGGTCGCATGCTCGCCGGACGCATTATCCGTGAACTGCGAGAGGCGAGACTGGTTGCTGGACTCAGTCAGTCAGCCGTAGCCCGAGCGATCGAGATAGATCCCTCCAACCTGTGGCGACTCGAATCTGATGGCCTGGCCGACGTGGGCGTCGTGCGACTGTCAGAGATTGCCAGCGTGCTGGGGTATGAGGTCAGCGTTGGCCTGCATCCGATCGGTGACCCGGTTCGCGACAAGGGACAGCTGGCGTGTGGCCGGCGGTTCAGCGCATTGCTGTCCGATAAGTGGCGCGTGACCGACGAAACCCTTCTGCCCGGCGGCGGTGAGCAGCGGGCTTGGGACAAGTTGCTGCGGTTGGTGGACGCGACGCCGCGCTATTTGGTCGGCGTCGACATCGAGAGCCACATCTGGGATGTCCAGGCGATCGTTCGGCGGACACGCACCCGTGAGCGTGACGGCCAAGTCGGCCACATCTTGCTCGTGCTCGCCGATACGTCTCACAACCGGCGGGTCGTTGATGAGTTGCGGCGTTCGTTGGGCGACGCGTACGCGACTTCGGCGCGTCACACCTTCGCGGCGCTGCGCGAAGGACGACCGCTGGCTGGCTGCGGAGTTGTCCTGGTTTAGGGCGGGGGATTGCCCAGTGCATCGAGCCTTGAGACGATTTCCGCTGGATCTACGCCAGCGGAAGCGTCCCCGAGCAAGGCCGTGACCTGGTCGTCGGTCTCGTCATCCGAATCCGCGCCGAAGTGGGAAGTGGCAATCGTCACGAAAGCCCACATTCGCAGGTCCCGTTTCGCCTCGGCTTGCTTGCGAAGGCCGGCAAGCACATCACGTCGGCCGACTTTCACCTCTGGCATACCGCCTGGAGAATGGACATCGTCGAAGGGCGGTCCCTCATGAATAGTCAGCCCGTGCTCGCGGAGGTCCTGCCAAGGCCGCTCGCCTCTGACTACTTCGGGTATGAGTCGTCGCAACTCGGCCTTGTTTTCCTCCGAGAGCGGCACCTCGTCTTCGAGTTGGCCCACGGTCGGCTTGGCGTCCGGGCCTAGCGGGCGGCGACGGGTGCGGCGGTCGGCGGCGACGAGGCGCAGCAGGAAGATCATCGTTTGGCCGACGAAGAACAGAAGGACGAGCGACAGGATCAACAGCGCCGCCGAGACCATCGACGGCCACGCCCAGACAACGCTGAGCGGCGTGAGGATGAGCAGAGCGACGAGTAGCCCGGCCTGAATCCAGAAGCAGCCAAGGCCGGGGCCGCGGTCGCCGTCGAGCGGTGCGCCTTTGTACTCGGGCATGACAGGAGGGGTCTCAGACATCGACCCCGATGTTAGGAGTTAGCGCGCGACCCGCGAGAAATCGGCCTTTGCGGCGCGCAGGCCGCGCATTCCGCGCATGCCGCGTAGGCCGCGCGGCGCCGACGGGGCGAGCATGGCTAGGACAGCCATGCGCACAGCGAGTCCGTTCGCGACCTGTTCGAGGACAAGTGAGCGCGGGCCGCGCGCCACCGCGCGGGTTACCTCGACGCCTTCGTTGATCGGCCCGGGGTGCATGTAGAAGGCGCCCGCCGTGGCCCGCGCCAGCCGCTCTTCGCTGATCTGGAAGCGCTCGATGTAGGCACCTATTGAAAGCGCGGAGCCGCTCATGCGCTCCTTCTGCACACGCAAACCCATCACCGCTGAGGCGCCATCGAGGGCCGCGTCCACATCGGTCGTGACGCGAACGGGCAGCTGCTCGTAACCGCGCAGCCAACCCTCTGGGCCGCTGACCCAGACATCGGCCCCGGCGCCGTGCAGTGTCCAGACGTTGGAATGGGCGACGCGCGAGTGCAGCAGGTCGCCCACGATCGCGATCTTCTTGCCACGCAGCGCGTCAGGCCCGCCGCCAAAGGCACGGCGCAGCGTTAGCAAGTCGAGCAGCGCCTGGGTTGGATGGGCGTGCCAGCCGTCGCCGGCGTTGACCACCGCGCCGCCGAAGTAGCGTGCTGCAACCCACGGCGCACCGGCGCGGTGATGGCGCATCACGATCATGTCGGCGCCCAGCGCGTCGAGGTTGCGCACGGTGTCAACGAGCGTCTCGCCCTTGACCATCGAGCTCGACGCCGGATCAACCACGTACGTCTCCGCGGACAAACCGCGCGCGGCCATCTC
>JBDTVN010000139.1:0-4215 GCA_040007155.1 Chloroflexota bacterium | reverse complement strand
CGGGGGCGACCTCAAGCTCTGTGTCGTAGCGGACCGGTTTGAAGTGCGTCAGCGCATCTTCCGCGTCGTGTGAGTCGTACAGCGGCTCGTCGAGCTCGATCTCCATGGCCGGCGGCTGGTAGCGCAGCGCGACCTCCGGGTTGGGCGCCATCCACGCCTCTCCCCTATCAACGGCCGCGTGGTCCATGTGCGGCCAGTGATCGGCAGTCATGAGCTGATCGTTGGGCACCATCTTGGCCTTGTCGGCGGCCGAGTCGCCGACATCGGAGTCACCCGACCCTTCGGCCGGCGGTGGTGGCGGGGTCGCGGGTGGCGCGGCGGCCACCGGAACGCCGGATCCGTCGGTCGTGCCTTCTTCGTTGGAAAGCTCGATCGCGGCCTCGAGCCGCGCCTCTTGCTGCTTCTCCTCGGACGCGGCCTTGTCCGGGTTGCGCCGGGCAAACCGGGCGTGACGCTTGGCCGCCTCCTTCTGCAGCTTGCCCGAGTCGAGCAGGACCAGGCGAGCCAATTCGGCCGTGCCCGCCGTCGCGTAAATCGGACCTTTGAAGCCGCGCGCCACGACATACGGAATGAGGCCGCAGTGGTCGAGGTGGGCGTGCGTCAGAAGAATTGCGTCGAGTGTGGCCGGGTCGTAGGCGAGCGGGATGCGATTGCGGATCGACTCGTTCGGGCTGCCCTGGAACATGCCGCAGTCAACAAGGACCTTCGCCTGGCCGGTCGTGAGCAGGAATTGCGAGCCGGTGACAGTGGTCGCCGCGCCCAGGAACTGCAGCTTCATCAGCGTTGATAGTCGCACCGCTTGCTGTGAGCCGCGCGTCCGTCCAGCTGCAGCGCATTACAGCGAACCGGCGAGTCGTCGACCTTCCGGCCAGTAGAGCGTCAAGCGCTCCCTCGGGCAAGCCGTATACTTCGGCATTATCGGAACATTTGATCGCGGCGAAAGAACTACCAGCGCCGATCCGACCGACCCGATCGAGCGCGCCCTCGCCGGTTATGCCGAGATCGTGCAGCTGCTGTCGGCGACACGGACGCCGGAGTTTCCCGACCCGTCGGTGACGATGGCACAGATGCGCGTGCTGATGCTGCTGTCGGCCGTCGGCGAGGCGCGCATGTCCGATCTCGCCCACCAGCTGGGCATCTCACCCTCCACGCTGTCATCGCTTGTCGAACGCCTGGTCGAATCGCACTTCGTGAGTCGGCGCGATGACGCGCATGACCGGCGCAGCGTGCTGGTTTCGCTCGCCCCGGCCGGCAATCAGTTGCTCGACCAATTCAACGAGCTGGGCGCAGGCGCGCTGCGCGAGCTGCTCGTGCAGATCGACGCCAAGGACATCGCCACCGTCAACAAAGCCATTGAGCTGCTCGTCGCCGCCGCGCGACGGCTGTCCGCGGAGGAAAACCCCAGTTGAGCCGCTTGTCCGCCCTTGCCGTCAGCCAGCGCAGCGTCGTTTTGCTGCTGGCGTTCGCGCTTTTCGCCGCCGGCATCTCAGCCTGGGGTTCGCTCAAGCAGGAACTGCTGCCCGACGTTGACTTCCCCGTCATCACCGTCATCGCCCCATATCCAGGCGCGGGCGCAAGCGACGTCGCGACGCAGGTCGCCGAGCCGATCGAGCGCTCCATCCAGGGCATCGCGCGACTGAGCGAGCTCCGTTCAACGAGCGCCAACTCGATCGCCCTTGTCGTCGCCCAGTTCGAGTTCGGCACGAACGTCAAGGAGACGCGGGCGACGATCGAAGAGAACATTCGCTCACTCGGTTTGCCGCAGGGCGTCGACCCGCAGGTCAGCGCACTCAATATCAATGCGTCGCCGGTCATCATCGCGTCCGTCGCCTCGACTTCCACGAGCAGCCTCGACGGCGCCGCGCGGATCGCCAACGAAGAGATCCTGCCGGCAATCCAGGCGGTTGACGGCGTCGCCAGCGCCGACCTCACAGGCACGCTCGAGCAGCAGCTCACCATCACCCTAGACCCGACCAAGATGGCCGACGCAGGCGTCACCGCCCAACAGATCACGGGCATCCTCCAAGCCAACAACCTGACCATTCCGTCGGGCCAGCTGCCTGAAGGCGGTACGCGCATCCCGGTCTCGACCGTGGGCGAGCTGACGTCGGTCGATCAGATCTCGAACCTGTTGGTTGGTGCAAATACGAGCACCACCCCGCCGACTCCGGTCTTCCTCAAGGACGTCGCTACGGTCTCGGTCGACCAGGTCGCGACAACCGGCTATGCGCGGACGAACGGCAACCCATCGCTGACGCTCACCGTCACCAAGACCTCGTCGGGCAACACGGTGCAGGTTGCGCGCGCCGTCCAGCAGGTGCTCGACGACGCCGCCGCGCGGCACCCCGGTGAGATCAGCGTGGTCACGGTCCAGGACCTGTCGAGCTTTATCGTCGAGTCGCAGGACGGGCTGCTGCGTGAGGGCGGACTGGGCGCGCTGTTCGCCATCCTGACGATCTTCCTGTTCCTGTTCAGCCTGCGCTCGACCCTGGTCGCGGCGATCAGCATCCCGCTGTCCGTCCTGTCCGCGCTGGTGCTGATGCAGGTCGCCGATATCTCGCTCAATATCATGACCCTGGGCGGGCTCGCGGTCGCTGTGGGACGCGTCGTCGATGACGCGATCGTCGTACTCGAAAACATCTATCGCCACAGAGCGCTGGGTGAGGACAAGCTCACCGCTGTCACCACGGCGCCAAGAGAAGTGGCGCGCGCGATCACCGCCAGCACGCTGACGACGGTCATGGTCTTTCTCCCAATCGGGTTTGTCGGTGGTCTTGTCAGCCAGCTCTTCCTTCCCTTCGCGCTGACGGTCACCTTTGCGCTGCTCGCCTCGTTGGTGTGCGCGCTGACCGTGGTGCCTGTGCTGGCGTACCTCTTCATCGGCCGCGTCAAGCTCAACGTCGACGAGGACGGCGAGCCCAAGAACTCGTTCTGGATCCGTGCCTATACGCCGATCATCCGCGGCGCGCTACGCAACCGCTGGACGCGCTGGGGCGTGCTGGCCGTCAGCGCCGCGCTCTTTGTTGCGTCGCTCACGCTGGTGGCGAAGCTGCCCACCCAGTTCATCAACGCGGGGTCCGACAAGATCCTGGGCGTGACCGTCATTCCGCCCGGCGGCGCGTCGTCGGACGCGGTGCTTGAGCGCGCGACCCAGGCCGAGGACATCCTCCTCCACCTGCCCAATGTCGAGATCGTCCAGACCAGTGTTCCGGGCGAAGGCGACACCGGCTTCGGCACGGTCTTCGCCGCGCTACAGGGACAGCCGGCGAACTCGGCCCGGATGACCGTCCGCTTCGACCCGACGGTTGATCTGGCCGATGAGGCCATCACGCTCTCCGATGTGCTTGAACCCATCCGGGCCGACGGTTACGACTTCAGCGTCGCCCAGACTGCGGGGTTCACCAACAACAAGCTCGATATCGTCGTCAGCGGCTCCGACCTCGACACCGTGCGCAGCGCAACCGACGCGGTGATGACATCGATCGCGGGTCGGAGCGACCTGGCCAATCTGACCTCAGACCTGGTCGAGGCGAGCCCCGAGATCGAGGTCCGCGTCGATCCCAACAAGGCACTCGCCGTCGGCTCGACCGCCGCGCAGATCGCGGGCGAGGTGCGGGCGCTGCTCACGCCGACCACGCTTGGCAACGTGACCCTGGATCCGCAGGGCGGCGCGACGCTCATTCTCCGCTCGGACCCCGCCGTTGCGACGTCGGTCGATGAGCTGCGCAATGTCCTTGTCGGCGTCGCGCGGCGTGTGCCGCTGAGCCAGGTGGCCGACGTCCAACAGGTCAACGTCCAGGGCTCGATCACGCGCATCAACGGCGCGCCCGCGGCGCAGATCACGGCCGAGGTCACGAGCGCGGACCAGGGCACCGTGTCGCGTGAGATTTCCAAGCAGATCGACGATCTCGTGGCAAGCGGCGCATTGCCGTCGGGCGTGACAGTCACGCTGAGCGGCGTCACCGCCCAGATGAACGAGGCGTTCGGTGGCCTCTTCACCTCGATGGCCGTGGCCATCCTGCTCGTCTACGTGATGATGGTTCTCGCGTTCAACTCGCTGATCACGCCATTCATCATCATGTTCAGCCTGCCGCTGGCGACGATCGGCGCGTTCCCCGCGCTGTACCTCACCGGCCGGCCGATCGGCGTCTCGTCCTTGATCGGCTTCCTGATGCTCATCGGCATCGTCGTCACCAATGCCATCGTGCTGCTCGA
>JBDTVN010000138.1:0-4278 GCA_040007155.1 Chloroflexota bacterium | reverse complement strand
CCGTCGCGCATCACGACGATGCGTTCGAAGGTGTCCGCGACAAAGCGCATGTCGTGGCTGACACAGATGACGGTGCGGCCTTCCGCCGCGACCTGGCCCGCGATTTTCTCGATCGTTCGCACGCCGCGGGCATCCTGACCGGTCGTCGGCTCATCCAGGACGACGACAGGCGTGTCCATGGCCAGGACCGACGCGATCGTCAGCAGCTTCCGCCGCGAGAAGCCCAGGTCATACGGGTTGGTCTTGCGCTCCTGCTCGAGTCCAACTGCGGAGAGGGCCGAGGCAACCAATGCCTCCAGCTGCTCGCCGCGATGGCCCAGGTTGCGCGGCCCAAACGCAACCTCTCCCTCGACCGAGCCCGCGAAGATCTGTCGGTCGGGGTCCTGGAAGGCCAGCCCAACGAGCGCCGCCAGGGCAGCGACGGGTTTGTGTCGGGTGCCCCAACCGCCGACCATGACCGTGCCTTCAGTCGGCCGCAGGAGCCCGTTGAAGTGGCGGATGAGCGTCGTCTTGCCGCTGCCGTTCTGGCCGACGATGGCCACGCGCTCCCCCGGACCGATCGTCAGGTCGACGCCGTCGAGCGCCTTCACGCCACCGGGGTATGTGTAACTCAGCCCCGAACAGACAATCTCCGTCACGTCGGAAGCTCCGACTTCACGCCTGCAGCCGATAGCGCCCTTTGGAGCCGAACTCGAGCCGGCGGCTCAACGCCCCAGCCATCGAGCCGCGCGTCACCAAGGATGTGGCTGGCCGTGCCACTCGCAACGAGGCTGCCACCGTCAACCACCACGACGCGCGAGCACAGTCCAGCGAGCAGATCCGTGTCGTGCTCGGTGATGAGCAGGCCCGTTCCGGCCGCGGCCAACTTCTTGAGCGCCTCGGCGACCAGTGCGCGACCTTCCGGGTCGAGCTGCGCAACTGGCTCATCGAGGACGAGATGGCGCGGTTGCATCGCCAGCAATCCGGCCACGGCGACGAGCTGCATCTGCCCGCCGGACAGGCGGCGCGGGTCGCGCTCGCCCAACGCCGCGATGCCGATCGCGGCCATCGCCTCTTTGACGCGGCTGATGATCTCGTCGCGCGCCAGCCCCAGGTTAAGCGCCCCGAACGCGACTTCCTCGAAGACCGTGTCGGCCACCTGTGAGAGCTGCGTGGCCGGATTCTGAAAACAGATGCCGACATGTGCCGCCATCTCGTGCATGGGCCGGTCCGCAGTCGGCTGGCCGTCGATCAGGACGCGGCCCGTCAAAGTGCCACCAATTGAGCGCGGCGCCAGGCCGCTCGCGACGAGGCAGATGGTCGACTTACCGGCCTCGTTCGCGCCCACGACACCGACCACCTCGCCGTCAGCCAGCTCCAGGTCGACATCGTGGAGCGACGCGCGCGTCGTACCGGCGTACCGGTACGAGACCTTTTCGAGGGTCAGCGTCATCTAGACGATCCCCGCTGCTTTGGCACCGACAACCGCGACGAGGCCCAGCACCAGCAGCCAGCGGGCGACGCCCTGCCAGGGTGCGTCCATAGGCGACCACAGAAGGTTGCGTCGCCCGGGTCGGGTGAAGGCGCGCGCCTCCAAGGTCATGCTGCGCTCCTCGACCTCGTTGAGTGCGCCGAGCATCACCGGACCCACGATCGGCACGATCCCGCGAAGTCGTTTCCAGGCGCTGCCTTCGGTATCGAGGCCGCGAGCACGCTGAGTGGCGATGATCTGCTGCGCGCGCTCGGCCATCGCGGGCACCGTCTGGACGCTCGAGTTTGCGACAAACGCGAGCCGCGCCGGCACGCCGCGGCGCTCGAGGTCGAGCACCAGCTCGCTCGGCTTCGTCGTTAGGTAGAAGAGCGTCACGGCACCACTGATCGCGGCGATGCGGCACAGGATCTCGATGGCGAAACTCAGTCCTTCCGCGGTCGCGGTGATCGGCCCCAACTGGAAGAGCACGGTCTGCGCGCCGGGATAGAAGAAGAGGTTCACGAGTAGCGCGCTGATTGCGATCGGCAAGCTGAAGAGAACCGCGAAGCGCAGCAGTTGCCGCAGCACCCGCGCGTACGCGGCGGGCAGCAGCACCAGGAATACGACGATCAGCAGCGGCCAGAAGACGCCGCCCAAAATCACCGCGGCCGCGGTCGTCACCAGCGCGAAGACGAGCTTTGTAAGCGGGTTCAGCCGGTGATATGCGGAAGGACCGGGCCGTCCGAGGTAGTCGGGTAGCGCGTTATCCCCCGCGCTATCGAGGGACTCGGTCAGGCGCTCGCCTCAGGGGCGACGAGCTTCTCGCCCTGGGGGAAGCGCGCCTTGGTGCGTATCGCCATCGCCGACAGGATCAGGTAGACGACGAAGAACGTCGTCACTTTGTCGATCGGGTCCGAGATGAGGCCCTGACCCAGGGTCGCTGCGGAGATATCTGCACCGGCTTGGCGGAAGGCTGCGACGAGGAAGTCGGTGCCGGCTCCAGTAACTCCGCCGAAGACGTTGGCGGAGATCGGCGCTGAGATCGCCGCCGCCACGATGCCGGTTACGACGCCCGCCACGACCACGTACGCGGCAGTCAGGTCGCGCCGAACGAAGAGCAGCAATATCAATCCGATCGCCGTGCCGACAACCATGATCAGTGCCAACCAACCCAGGATCAGGAACAGCGTGTTGTCGCCGCCCGGCTGCAGACTGGGGTTGCCCAGGATCTTCGTGTAGCCGAGATACGAGAGATACGAGAGGACGACGATGAGTACGACCGCGATGACCGCGCCGATGGCCAGTTCGGACATGCTCCGGTTGGGTCGCGGCCGGAGCCAGCCCATGCGCCCGAAGAAGCCGGCGAGTAGGCCGATCACCGCGGCCACGATCGCGAAAGCGCCGCTGATGTCGCTGTGGAAGGGCGGCGGGACCGCGTAGCTCCATAGCAAATTGGAGAGCAGGCCGGTCAGGGCTCCGGGGATCGGGCCAGCCAGCGCGCCAACCAGGATCGTGCCGATCGAGTCGAGGTAGATCGGGATCTTCAGCGCCGAGCCGACCGCTTGACCCAGGATGATGTTGAACGCGATCGCGATCGGCATCAGGACGAGCGTGCGCGTGTCGAATTGGCCAGTGATCGATGCCAGCCGGCGCGTCTGCCAGAACTCGAGCGCGGCGTAGACGACGAACCCGAGCAGGGCCGCAATCGCGAGTACGAGCGCGAATGAGTTCGCGCCCGGGATGCTGCAGAAACAGTTTTCATCGATGGGCGAGGTGAAATTGCCGAGCGTGATGACGCCGATGACCGTCGCCACGATGAAGGCGATCGCCCCGCCCGCGAGCCACAACCAGCGATTGCCGGTGCGCTGCGGACTCATTGGTTGCGCGGCCACGTGCTCCTCCTCATTGGTTATCTCTCCCGCCGCGCATCAGTTTCCTACGACGCGGTGCGCGCCGCTAGCCCTCCGACGCGCTCGATGAACCTGGCGAAGAAGGTTTCGATGTCCGCGCTGACGCCGATGTCGAGATTTGGCGCCTTGCCCCACACCCGCCGCCAGTCGGTCACGGTCTCGCCCGTCGTCAGCGTGCCGCTGAGCTCCATCTGGACGGGCAGCGCCTCCGTCTCGAGCAGAGAGGGGTCGAGCGCGCTCGCAACTGCCAGCGGATCGTGGATGAAGGCGCCGTAGAAGCCGTCGTAACGGCTGTGGAACTCCATGTAGAAGCGCAGCGCATCGTCAATGAAGCGCAAAACCCGATTGTTGTCCGGGTTGCCGGCGGTGGCATGGAGTTGGGCGAGGTGATCCGGCAGGAACTTGGCGCGCTCGGTCACATCGAGCCCCAGAGCGACCGGCCGACTCACCCCGTCTGCCCCTTCCCACGCGGACAGCACCGCCTGCATCGCCTCGGGGTCGCAGGCCACATTCCATTCGCTCGTGGGTGCCGTGTTGCCCGGTGAGCGGTACGAGCCGGCCATCATCACGAGGTTCTTGAGAAGCTGCGGCAATTTGGGCTCGCGTTCGAGCGCGACCGCGAGGTTGGTGAGTGGCGCGAGGGTGATGAGCGTCACCTCACCCGGCGCGCGGTGGGCTTCCTCGATGATCAGGTCGGCTGAATGGCGCTGACTCACGCCGCGGGACGGCTGTGGCAGCGTCGCATAACCGATGCCTTTGGGGCCGTGCGTCTCGGGCGCCGTCATGAGCGGCCGGGTGAGCGGCTCGCGCCGACCCAGCGCCACCTCGATATCGCTTCTGTCACACAGATCAAGCAGCGCGATCGTGTTCTCAGCGACCTGTTCGGCCGCGACGTTGCCACTCGTGCAGGTGACCGCG
>JBDTVN010000137.1:0-4280 GCA_040007155.1 Chloroflexota bacterium | reverse complement strand
CGAGGCGCAGCTTCTTGAAGAGCGTCGCGATCGACGAAACCATCACCTCGCCGTGGGCGCGCTCCGCCGCGACCGCAGGCGCAGACGCGAAGGTCTCCAAGGGCTTGAGCGTCACCGCGAGCAATGCCTGCGTGTAGTAGTCGACGTCAACCGGAGTGACGTAGGCCTTGCGCTCGGCCCAGTCGAGATGATCGACGTGGTACTGGCGTGTCTCGTGGATGTATATCGCCTGGTCATGGACGAGCACGGGCGCGGCGAACAGGTCGACCTGACCAATGACGATGGGCCGCGGATGACCGGTCGTGTCGATGATCACGACGTTCTCTGGCGCGCCGACTCGCAGCGACGTCTCTGATGCCGGGAAGTTTTCCGACGCCCAATACCAGCGGTTGTCGTCGGCGAGTCGGACGTGGCCTTCTTCCGCAAGGAACGCGAGGAGATCGTCGGTCGGAACACCGGAGAGCGAGTCGCCACTCTCGAAGGGCATCTCGAATGCGGCCGCGCGGACGTGCGCGAGCAGGACGTGCAGATTGGTCGGGTCGAGCCGCGCTTCTTCTGGTGACGAGTCGAACAGGAATTCGGGATGGTTCGCAATGAACTGGTCGAGCGCTCCCGCACCGGCGACAAGAATGGCCACGGACGCCTCGCGCCGCCGACCCGAGCGACCCATCTGCTGCCACGTCGCGGCGATGGTGCCGGGGTAGCCGGCGAGGACCGACACGTCCAGCCGACCGATGTCGATGCCGAGCTCCAGCGCGTTGGTGCTGACCACGCCGAGCACTTCACCCGAGCGCAGGCCGGCCTCGATGTCGCGCCGCTCAGTGGGCAGGTAGCCACCGCGGTAGCCGCGGATCCTCTTCAATGGCCCGCGGCCTTCGCGAAACGCCTCGCGCAGCGACGTCAGCAGCAGTTCTACGGCCACTCTTGCCTTGCAGAAGACGATCGTCTGCCGGCCGGCCCGCAGGAAACTGAGCGCCGTGTGGTGTGACAGGCCCATGGGCCCAGGTCGCACGCCGGTGCGCGCGTCGATGACCGGCGGATTGAGGATCACGACGTGCTTTTCGCCGGCCGGTGCGCCATTGCGATCGATGACGGTCATTGCGCGGCCCGTCAGTGTCTCGGCGAGTTCCTTGGGATTGCCGATGGTCGCCGAGCAACAAATGATCTGCGGGTGGCTGCCGTAGTGGGCGCACAAGCGGAGCAGCCGCGTGAGGACGTTGGCGACGTGGCTGCCGAAAATGCCGCGGTACATGTGGGTCTCGTCAACGACGATGTAGCGCAGCTGCTCGAAGAGCTGGAACCACTTGGTGTGATGGGGCAGGATCGCGCTGTGGAGCATGTCCGGGTTGGTGACGACAACCTGGCCGGCTGTTCGGATGTTGGTCCGAACCGGCCCCGGCGTGTCGCCGTCGTAAACGCCGGCCTGAACATTCATGTCCGACTTGTCGGTCAGCTCCCGAAACGCAGCCAGCTGGTCCTGGCTCAATGCCTTTGTCGGGAATAGGAACAGCGCTCGAGCGGCGGGGTCGTCGGCAACCGCCTGGAGGACGGGCAGGCCGTAGCACAGCGTCTTACCCGACGCAGTCGGGGTGACGACGACAACATCCTTGCCGTCGTGCAGTGCGTCGAGGGCTTCCCGCTGATGTGTGTAGAGCATCTCAATGCCCTGTGCGTGGAGGCCGCGCACGAGTCGCTTGTCGAGCCATTCCGGAAACGGCGCTACCTGGGCCTCGCGCTCAGGTAGGACACGGTGCTCCACGAGGGCTTCCTGGATGCGCGGCTCGGACAGCAGCTGATCGAGCACGTCGACGGTTCCTGCCGGGGCGTAGATGCGCACCGCTTTCTGCCTCCATACCGCTCATCTGTTCTATATGAAGCGGCAGCATAGCACTGCGATTTGGGTGCGCGTGCGCTCGACACGCACGAATCGCGGCGGGCATACTCATCACGATGTCTAAACCTGCCGTGGCGGCGCCGACCACTTCTGAGTTGGGCGACCAACTCGATTCGCTTGGCCGCCAGATCGGTTACGGCCGAGGGCTGCGGCCCGGACGAACCCAGATCGTGGCTGTGGCGCTCGTGATCCTGGGCTTCTGGCTGCTCGTCACATTCGGTCGCGCGCTGGGACAGTTGAACGACGCCACGCAGCGCGAGGCGGCTGCGGCCGCGGAGACGCGCACGCTCCAGGCACAGTTGGAGTCGGGAAGACGCGAGCTGTCACTCGTTCAAACGGACGCCTTCCAGGCTCTCCAGGCACGCGCCCTGGGCATGGGCGGGCCGGGCGAAAGGATCTTTGCGCTCACTGCCGGGGCGCCGCCGCCACCAGCGATCGTGCCCCTCGGCGCTGATGGCTCGTCGACCGCGAAGGCGAGCCCGATCGAGGCTTGGCTAGAGCTGCTGTTCGGAAACTAACCCAACATCGGCCGCTGAAGACCTCAACGATCCCTGACCCGGGGGATTGATGTACTCGCCTTTGCGAACTCGTAGGTCGAGGTAAAGCAAAACCGCCGGAATGGTGGTCAGCGGCGCAAGGGCTGCCCCAAGCACCGAACTCAGCACGGTTGAGATGGCGAGCTTGGTGTAGTCAATCGAAATGATCCTGAAGCCGGACACCTGGTACGGGTTAACCACGATGTTCACCACTGTGCCGACGACAAGGCTGGCCACGACGACCAAGAGCCAGAACGTCAGGTAGTAGCCGATCACGCGCCAGGTAGAACCGTGGACCAGCCTCCAGCTCCGACGCAGCGCGTCCATTGCCCCCAGGGATTCAACCATCGCTATGGGCACAGCCATCGAGGTGCGAACGCCGAAGAGGATCAGGGCCGCGATTATCGCGACGTACAGGACCAACGTGAGGAACAACGTAAGAGCCACTGACCCGGTCAAGGCGGCGACAAGTGCTACGACGATTACGCCAATCAGCCCTGCTCCCAGGAAGACCGCGATGGCTCCAAATGTCAGCAAGAGCATGAGTGCCATGAATGTGACCCATCTTCCGAAGCCGCGGCGGAGCGAAGCCCAGGCACTGACGGGACGACCGGCGTAGATGCGGACAATCGCGTCGGTCATAGCGCCGAACTCGATGAACCCAAGCAGAAGGAAGACGACGAAGAAGACCACAGAGAGCGCGAGGAGCGGCCCCAACGACGCCAAGAAGGCGTTGAGCTGTGCGGCTGTCGGGGGATTTGTGAAGTCGGAGAACGCCGTGGACTGAGGCGAGCTCAGAAACAGCAGGCTGGCCGCCGCAGTGCCGATCTCAGCGAGAAGGCCGATGGCCACGAGCGTCCGCCAACGGAATCGGTAGAGACTGAACGTAAGCTCGAAGACTCGGCCTAAGTCCAGAGGGAAAAAGCCACGCTGAACTGGCTGCCAACCGTGCGGCTCGGGCGGCGGGCTCCAGCCCGAGCCAGTTAGGCCGGAATCTGGCGGCGACGGGAACGCAAATGGGCCGTGGCTGGGCGGCGGTGGGGGTTCGTAAGGCGGCGGCGGCGGAGCGGGCGGCTGCTGCTCGTCGGTCATGGCGGCAGTGTATGAGTCGGCTAGCCTCACGCGATGGACACGCCGGCGCCCGCGGATTTGGCCGCCGCCGTTCGAGGCACTCCCCGAGGACCGCGGCAAGTGGCGGCTGCGCGGGGTGCGCGATGGGCTGATCATCGCGGGCTGGCTCGCGACTGGCTTCGCTCCACCAGTAGCCAGGGTCAGCCCGAGCGCCGTTAACATCGCCGCCCAGATGGATACCGACCGACTAAACCGATTGCTGGCAGCCAACGCCGACTTCGTCGCGGCATTCGATCGCGGCGACCTGAAGGCGCCCCCGCGTCAGCGACTGGCCGTTCTGACATGCATGGACTGCCGCATCGCGGTCGAAGAGCTGTTCGGCCTCGACGTGGGTGATGTCGCGGTTGTCCGCAACGGCGGCGCCGTCGCGACGGACGATGCCATGCGCTCGCTGCTGGTGGCGCGCCATGTTCTAGGCGTCAGCGACATCGTGGTGATGGGCCACACCTGGTGCGGTCTGCTCGGCCTTGATGACGCTGGCCTCCAGGCCCGGCTGACAAGCGAGTTCGGACAGCCCAGCGCGACGACCTTCGGGTCGTTCGAGGATCTCGAGGCGCACGTCCGCGACCAGGTCGCACGGATCCGCGCCCATCCGTGGTTGGGCGACGCGCCGGTCCATGGGCTCGTCTACGAAGTCGAGAGCGGCCGGGCTCGTCCCGTCGCCTAGCCACCCGAATTCGCGAGCGAATCGCAACGCGCAGGCGCTCCCGCCGCGCTGG
>JBDTVN010000136.1:0-4292 GCA_040007155.1 Chloroflexota bacterium | reverse complement strand
GGTTGGCGCTGTTCGGGTTGACGGTCCAGCCGTCGACGCCGGTCAGCGGCAGCGCGGGGCCACCCGGACCAGCCGGGATCGGCGCTACGCCGAGATTGTCGGTGTGGGTTTCCTGGTAGCCGCCGCCCGCCCACGGGCCGTCGATGATGGCATCGACGTCGCCGGCGTTGAAGGCCGCAGCCATGTTGGCGTAACCATCGGTTCCGCCGTACCAGATGGCGCCCGCATCCTTGAGCGCCTTGTAGTAGTTGAAGGCATCAGTAACACCGGTTGTGTCGGCGATGCACTTGCCGCTGTCGTCCATCAACTGGCCGCTGAAGGCGCCCCAGAAGCCGAACATGTGGTAGATGCCCTGGAACAGGCCGAGCTTGATCGAGCCGTCCGTGACCTTGGCCAACAGATCGTCGGTCGTGGTCGGGAACGAGGCAATCTTGGTGGTGTCGTAGTAGACCGCGACGGCCTTCAGCGACTCCGGCACCTGGACCAGCTTGCCGTCAACGGTCGAGCCGTTGATTGCGAGTTCTGAGAAGCGGCCGAGCTCGTCAGCGGTGAAGTAGCTCGACAGATCAAGGGCCAAGCCAGCGCGCTCGAGATCGCCCGCGCTGTCGTTGGGCGCAATGAACAGGTCGGGCACGCCATCGGCTGCCTGGAGCTGATAGGTGTTGAACAGATCACCGAAACCGACCTCGGTCACCGTCAGGTGCAGGTCGGGGTTCTCCGCCTGGACAGCTGCCAGAGCGGTTGTGAGGGCGGCGGGCTCGCCACGGGTGACGCCGGGGGCGCCTGAACCGTAGGTCTGCCACATGGTCAGGTCACCCGACAGGGTGCCGTGATCCATGCTCGCCGGAGCCGTCGCGACCGGAGTCGCAGCGGTGGTTGCAGCCGGAGTCGCAGCGGTGGTTGCAGCCGGCGTCGCAGCCGGCGTCGCGACCGCGGTAGCGCCCGGGGTGGGCGATGCCGCTGGGCCTGCGCAGGCCGCCAGGGTGAGGACGAGCGCAGCAAGTGCGCCGCCCATCTTGAGAGTTCGAGACATTCTCTGAGTAGTCCTCCTTGCCGGCCACCAACGCGTGGTGACCGATTTTCCAATTGCACCGGAACGCACGACTTGTGCGCCGGCAGATGCGGCCGTGGCCGCGATTTCCTTCATCGCATCAGCCGTCGGCGATCACCTCCTGACTCCAGTGCCAGGCGGTGCCGTTGATCGGCGCACGACGAGGCGCGTTTCCAGGACTCGGTGTTCACCCGCGCGGCCATTCTCAGGACTTAATGCCCGGAGCAACATCCGCGCCGCCTCTTCGCCCTTGCGTCGCACCGGCTGGTGGACGGTGGTGAGCGGCGGATCGGTGAAGCGAGTGAGGGGCAGGTCGTCGAACCCAACGATGCTCAGATCGCCAGGCACGTTCAGACCCAAATGACGGGCGGCCTGCAGGACTCCTGCCGCCGCAGCATCACTCATCGAAAGCACGCCGGTCGGGCGCAGCCCGTCCTCCCACGCGCGCAGAAAGGCGGCCTCGCCACCCTCGAAGGTCGCTGGCGCCTGGCGGACATGGTCCGCGCCCAGCTCGACCTCGTATTCGTCGAGCGCCAGGCGATAGCCGTGCATGCGCCGGTCCATGACGCTGCCCGTTTCGGCGCCAGCGCTGTTTTGAGCCTCGGACGGCATTGACAGGATGAGCAGGTCGCGGTGGCCCAGCTGCAGCAAGTGCCGCGCGGCGCCCAGAGCGCCGGCGGTGTCGTCGACCCCGATCGCCCCGTGCTCGGGCCATGCCGGCGCGTCGACCAGAACCGTGGGCAGGCCCACGCGCCGGATCGACTCAACCACCTGCGGATGCTCGCGGTCAAGGCCAATCACGATCACGCCATCAACCGTCGCCCGCGCCATCGCTCGTTCGAGTGAGCCGTGCAACGGGGAGATGAAAAGCAGGCCGAAGCCGCGGTCTTCTGTGACTGTTGCCACGCCTTCAGCGAATAGCGCGAAGAACGGGTTGGCGAACATCTGCGCGAGCGGGTTGGGCGACAGGATGCCGATGGTTGCGGTGGAACCTGCCGTCAGCATCCGCGCAACAGGGTGCGGCCGATAACCGAGCTCCGTCGCCACCTTGCGAATACGCTCGGCCGTCTGCGCCTTGAGCCGCTCGGGGCTGTTGAACGCGAAGGAAACGGCAGCCTTGCTGACACCGGCCTCGCGCGCAACATCGGCTATTCGTGCCCGTGGTGTCGGAAGTTCCGACACATGCTTTACCAAGCGCTGCCCCTCAGATGTTTTCCTGCGGCGTTCGCCGATCGAGCTCTGGGCTGCGGATCGTGCTGCCCAAACTCCTGCGAAGCGGCCTCCTCAACCGGTTTAGCAAACCGGTTTAGCAAACTCTCGTGCACGGCCTTACACGCTGTCAAGGGCCGACACCACCGAATCTGTGCCCAAACGCGCTTGAATGAGAAAATGCAACCGTGTTTGACGTCATGCGCGAGATGCCGGCCGGTGTGCGCGTCGTGCTGTTGTTCGGGTTGGTCATCCTCGCGGGAATCGGCCTGACGTTGCCGCTCGTCATCAGCCAGGCGATCGAGGCACCGGTCTCACCGCTCGGCTTGCTGTGGATGCTGCTCCTGGCCTACCTCGTTTTCACCCTGACGCTCATCCTGCAACGCAAGCAGGCGGCGTGGATGCTCAGCCTGGGCCTCGCGTCATTGAGCTTGCCCCTTGCCCTGGTGCTCTATTTCTGGGCGTCACTGCCGGGCCTGCTCATGGGCATCGCCCTCGCCGTGCTGCTCTTTTGGTCGCTCCGCGGCCGGCGCGCAAGGGAGTGGTTCAACGAGCCGTAGGGCGACCTCTCAGCGAGCATTCAGCAGGCACGGATGCGGGCGCTGCCGTACGCTTGGCAGCCAATTCTGCTAACTCCATTCCGCACGCGCGACAGCGCCGTGGCGTAGCGACCTAACGGAGATCAGTCACAAGTGGCCAAACGTTCACGTCGCCCGGTGCGCACCGAGCTCGTCAGCCCCTCATCGACTGAGGCAGCCAGCTCGTCCAGCGCCCAGTCCGCGCGATCGCGCAGCGCGCGACCGCGCCGCGCCGTCGCGCAGCCTAGTTTCTTGGAGCGCTATCGCACGCTGATCTTCGGTGGCGCCGCCGTTGTCGGCGTCGTCATCGTTGCCTGGCTTTTCCTGCAGGGCGGCGCGCGCGCCGGCTACACCTGCGATTCGGAGCTCACGCCAGGCCCGAGCGAGTCTTTGACTCCCGGGTTGCCGACGCCTAGCCCTAGTCCGACTCCGTCGGCCACTCCAGTTCCCTCAGTCACTCCAGTTCCGTCAGTGACCGCCGTCCCCAGCGGATCGGCCGGCCCGACCGCGACGCCGACCGTGGCGCCGTCGCCCACCGCTGTGCCCACGCCTGTCGCTGAGCCGACGCCACGCCTGGGCTTCAGCACCGGACTGCTTGGCCGCAACCACATCCGCGATTTGGGCACGGTCATCAACTACGCCTTTTGCCCGCCCACTTCAGGCGACCACTACAACATCACCAATCACGGTCCCATTCGCGCCGCGGTCTATCCGGCGAACGAGGAGCAGGTGCCGGGCGGCTGGGTGCATAACCTGGAGCATGGCTACGTCGTTGCCCTGTATCGATGCCCGAGCGGCATCGTGGGTCAGGGCGACTGCATCAGCCAGGCCGAGTTTGATCAGATGACGGCGTTCTTCGATCAGGTGCCCGATTCGCTCAACCCGTCGTGCACGACCAAGGTGGTGGTGGCCCGCTTTGACACCATGAAAACGCGATTTGCGCTGCTGGCATGGGGTCGAGCACTCCTGACTGACACATTTGATCTCGACACTGCGCTGCTCTTCAACCAACAATGGCAGGACCAGCCGGCGGCACCCGAACGAGGCAGCTGTTGAGATGACCAAGCGCGAGATCGCGATCGTCACCCGGAGTACAACTACCAGCGCATGACCACTGAAGCGGCGGCCGTCCTCGACGCCTCGCCGCTGGGGACGACCATGCGTGCGCTGGTCAAGGAAGCTGCCGGTCCCGGGGCCGCCTTCCGCGAAGTGCCGGTACCTGAGCCGGGGCCTGGTGAAATCCTCGTCAAGGTCCTCGCCGCGAGCGTGTGCGGCACCGACGTCCACATCGAGCGCTGGGACAAGTGGGCGCAGGACAATTTCGGTCCGCCGCCAATGACGTTCGGTCATGAGATGGCCGGCATCATCGTCGCGCGCGGCCCCGGCGCGACGCGCATCCCGCTGGGCGAGCTCATCGCGGCTGAGACGCACTGGGTCGATTGGACGTGCTACCA
>JBDTVN010000135.1:0-4315 GCA_040007155.1 Chloroflexota bacterium | reverse complement strand
ACCATTCGGGCTAGCCACGACGGCTCGGGAAGGTCGAGCAATCGGGCCGCCCATGACAGGGTCGAGCGCAGCTGGTGGCGCTGGAAGGCGCGCAGCGTCAGCGCCTCCGGACTCGGCCCGCCCTCGCCGGCAATCGATTGGGCGAAGGCCGCAAGATCGAACTCGGCCGGCCCGGCGCAGGCGAAGGGCCAATCGAAAATGCGCAGGGTCCGCTGGTCGAGGCGAATGTTGTCCGAGGGTGTGTGTCGAAGTGGAGCAGCGCGAACCTGCGGATTGCAGCCAGCGGTTGCTCGGCCGCAATGAGCGCCGCTCCGTGCGCCGCCAGCCAATCGTTCGCGCGCTTGCCCATGCCCGGCGCGGCGCAGGTCGCAACGAGTCGTTCGGTCTGGGCGCGGTCGGTCGTCAGCGGCTTCCAGTAGCCCGTGGACTCGAGGTGTTGATCGCGCGGCAACCATTCGGGCAATGGCTGGTCGATGGTCGAGGCGTGGAATTCCGCGTACGAGCGCAGCGCGCGCTCAGCAAGCGCCCGGGTCCATGGCGGCACCTTGACACCGTCGAGCGCCTCCAACAGCAGGGCGTGCCAGCCATCGCGTCGAAACGAGCCGAAGTATGTCGGCGCCCACGGTGCGAGAAGGTCACCAAGCTCAGCGTATACGCGCTCCTCCTCGTCGAGATTCCAGATGACGCCCGAGCCCGCAGGCAGCGGATAGACGCCCTTGAAGAACGCGTGCCGACCGTCGGCGAGCGTCAGGTCGTAGGTGGCGGAAGGCCCGTAACCGCCGTACTTGCGCACGCCTCGAAGCACCTGCGCGCCGAGCAGGCGCTCGGCGTCCGCGCGCACGAAGCGCGGCAGCGCGGCCCATGCGGGCTTTTCCTCACGGGTGATGCTCATGGTCGCGATGCTACGGTGCGCGCAGCCACGAGGGAGGAAGCGATGAGTGACCCACGCGACCCAAGCCGTATCGCCCATCGCAAGGACGCTGAGGGCAAGGTGCAGACGGACAGATCGTGGGAATCGCTGATCGATCGCCAGATCCGCGAGGCGATGGAGGAAGGCAAGTTCGACGACTTGCCTCATCAGGGTGCACCACTCCACAACGACGAGAATCCTCACGCTGGCGACTGGGCGCTCGCCTTTCACATGCTCAAGAACGCGGGCGTGGCGCCGCCCTTTGTTGAGGCCACCAAGGAGCTGAACGGCCTCCTGGCGCAACGCGACGCACTCGTCGATCGCGCCGCATCCGGGCCCGCTCCGTCACTCGACGGGCGGCGCAGTGACCACGCGGCGCTTGAGGATCTCGTCAGCCAGATCAACATCTGTGTCGCGCGGGTCAATGCCGAGGCGCCGAGCAGTACCGTGCATCGAGCGCCGCTCGTGCTGGTCGACGAATTGGCGCGCTACGACGGGGCGTGCCGTCGAGGAGAGGGCTCATGACGGATCCGATCGAGGACATCATTGGCGACTATCGCGCGTTCGCAGGACTTCACGCACATGAACAACGCCGGATGACGGCGATAGGCCCGAAGTAGCTGCCGCGTAAATGTCTGGTACCTCCAAGGGGGTTCAAGCACCCTCGCGCTGTCTGAAGGCGACAGCCTGGCCTGGTACGTGGCCTGACTGTGGCAACCGGTTTCACCAACCGTTCCCCTTCACTCCAAATCGAGCAGGTGGTCATCGACAGCCTGCGCCCCGATCCGGCCAACCCTCGGCGCATCAGCGAGGAGGAGCTGGAGCGTTGACCCGCAGCATCCGCGCCTGGGGAGTTGAGATTGCGGTCACGCTTGTTGCGGTGCTCGCGCCGTAATGGCGCGTCGTTTACGGCGATATACGGCGACGGTTGCGAGATCGCGAAGCGCTTGAGACCACGCAGCGCGTGAGTAAACTCGGTGCGTGCGTGACCGGCGGATTGAGGAGGCGCCTGCCGCTTGGCGCGAGGTCGAGCGTCAACTGCAGAACGCAAGCAACACCAAAGGGGTCGCGTCGCCCGAGGACGCGTGGCGCCCCGCAGAGCTGGGCTGCCGGTATGGCCAAAGCTTCTTCCTCTCCGAAGCCGTCGGGCGCCAGTGTCGTGGTCGCCGCGTTACGGCAGGGAACGCGGCGCGGCTAGTGCATATCCGTGCCTGACGCCGCTAAGCACGGAGACGACGTTGCGCGCCCGGCGGGAACCGTCACCTTTCTGCTGACCGATATCGAAGGGTCCACGCACAACTGGGAAGCCAGTCCGGTCTCCATGCGTGCGGCGCTCGAACGTCACGACGCCATCCTCAATGAAGGCATCGTCGAGCACTCCGGTCATGTGCTCACCGAGCGCGGTGAGGGCGATAGCTTCTTCGCCGTTTTCGAACGGGCCAGCGACGCGGTGACCGCCGCATCCGCGCTCCAGCTGGCACTCCACCGCGAGATCTGGCCGGAAGAGACGCCGGTGAGCGTTCGGATGGCCATCCATACCGGTGAGGCGGGCGGGGACTATAGGGGCCAGGACGTCAACCGATGCGCCAGGCTCAGGGCGATCGCTCACGGCGGCCAAGTCGTCCTGTCCGCCACGACGGAGGCGCTCGTGCGCGGTCATCTGCCGCCAGGGGCGACCACCGGAGATCTGGGCCAGCAGCGCCTTCGTGACCTCGCCCAAGCCGAGCGGGTATACCAGTTGAACCACAACGAGCTGCCGACCGATTTCCCGCGACTCAGGTCGCTCGACACGTTCAAGAACAATCTCCCTCTGCAGCTCACCAGCTTTGTCGGCCGCGAGGCCGAGATCGAAGAGGTAAAGCGTCGTCTGCGTCACGACCACCTCGTCACGATCACGGGCGCTGGCGGATCGGGCAAGACGCGACTGGCACTTCAAGTGGCGGCTGATGTGATCGAAGATTTTGACGACGGCGTCTGGCTGATTGACCTTTCAGAACTCTCTGATCGAAAACAAATCGAGCGATCAGTGGCGCAGGCGGTTGACGTCCGAGAGGAGCCCGGTCGTGAGCTGGCCGAGACACTGATTGACCGCCTCGGAGACAAAGCGCTGCTACTCGTGCTCGATAACTGCGAGCACGTGCTCGATGCGGTGTCGCGCTCTGCCGAGTCGCTTCTGCGAGCCATTCCGAAATTGCGTCTTCTCGCGACGAGCCGCGAGCCGCTGAACATCGCCGGTGAGACAGCGTGGCGCGTTCCCACCCTGTCGATGCCCGATTCCGATCGCGTATCGGACGTCGCTGGACTGGACCGCTACGAGGCGATCAGGCTCTTCGTCGATCGAGCTCTGACCGCTCAACCGAAGTTCGGGCTCAGTCCTTCGAACGCTCCGGTCGTGGTGCAGATCTGCCAGCGACTGGACGGCGTGCCACTTGCCATCGAGCTGGCCGCCGCGCGGATGAGGCTCATGGCACCCGATGAGGTCCTCAAACGCTTGGAGGACCGTTTTCACCTGCTCACCGGCGGCAGCCGAACGGCGCTGCCCCGACAACAAACGCTTCGTGCGGCGGTCGATTGGAGCCACGACCTGCTGTCCGACTCCGAACGTGTCCTCTTTCGCAGGCTGTCCGTATTTGCCGGCGGCTTCGATCTTGAGGCCGCCGATGAAGTAGGCCAGGGCGAGGCCATCGCCAGCTCAGACGTTCTCGACCTGCTGTCGGCGCTGGTCGACAAGTCGCTGGTGGCGACTGACGTCACTGAAGGTGGCGTGATCAGGTACCGGCTGCATGAAACGCTGCGCCAGTATGGGCGCGAGAAGCTCGCTGCGGCCGCAGACGAGACGGAGGCCCGCGAGCGCCATCTAACCTACTTCATTGATCTCGCGGAGCGGGCATACGAGCACGCCGGACGTGTGGATCCGACCATGCCGTGGCTGGATCGGCTGGAGCGCGAGCACGACAACTTCCGTGCCGCCCTTGCCTGGGCAAGAGATTCGCATGAGGACAAGTTCGTGCAGCTCTCCGGTGCCCTCGTGTCACTCTGGTGGCTGCCCGCCCTTCACATCAAGGAGGGCCGCGAGTGGCTCACCGCCGCCCTTACCGAACGGCAGGGACCAGCTCGGTACATCGCTCGCGCCATGGTCGCGGCAAGCTCTGTTGCCAGCTGGCAGGCTGACCCCGCCGCGGCTCACGCGCTGGCGGCAGAAGCGCTTCACAGCTGGCAGTCCATAGGCGATCAGATTGGAGTGGCGCTCGCTTACGAGGCGCTGGGCTGGTCACAGGTGATGGGCGGCGAGGATCTGGCCGCGTTGACCAGCATGGAGGCGTGCGTCGCGATCCTCGGGGCCATCGACAGCGAGCGTCTGTATAACCGCGGGCAGTTGAACGTGAGCCAGGTGCTGGTCAATCT
>JBDTVN010000134.1:0-4320 GCA_040007155.1 Chloroflexota bacterium | reverse complement strand
TTTTCGCCTGGGACCGTTCGACCGGTGAGACGCGCCAGCTGACCGATCGGCGCGAAGGGACGCTCAACGGCCACATCGGGCCGCGCGGCGGGGCCATCTGGTGGTTCGACGATACCGACGGCGACGAGTTCGGCCAGTGGATGTTCCAGCCGTTCGACGGTGGCACGGCGAGCGTGGCCGCTGAAGATCTCGGGCGGTTCTACAGCACCGGCATCGAGCTCGGGCACGAGGTGTCCGTAATCGGTGGCTCGCGCGAGGGCGGGACCGCCATCGACGTAGTCGGTGAAACCGTTCGGCGCATCTACGAGAACGCGGCCGAGTCGTGGTTGGGCGGCATGTCAGCCAACGAGAATTGGCTGTGCTTCCACCACGCCGAGCACGGCGACTCGCGCCACGCGGCACTGCGCGTAGTCGATCTGAATGGCAACCGGGTCGGCGACCTGTGGGACGGCCCAGGGCTGGGCCTGGAATCGTCGGGGTTCTCGGAAGTTCCTGGTGATGAACGGGTTCTCGTGAGCCACGAACGCCAGGATCTGCCCCGACCCATGCTGTGGTGGCCGCGCGACGGCCGGACGCGAACATTCGAGCTGGATCTGCCGGGCGAGATCGATCCGTCGTGGTACCCCGATGGGACCGCGCTGCTGCTGGTTCACGAGCATGCCGGCCGCTCGACTCTTTTCCGGCTCGAGCTGGATCCCGAGCGACTCATTGAGCTGCCGACGCCCGCGGGCGTGATCTCCGCTGCGGCCGCGCGCCCCGACGGTGGCGTCTGGTACCTCTGGAGCGACTCAGCAACGCCTCCGGAAGTTCGCTCGACATCGGGAGCGACTGTCTTGGCTCGTCAGGGCGAACTCGCTCCGTCCGGCGCGCGCTATCAGGATCTGTGGGTCGATGGCATTCACGCTCTCGTCGCTGAGCCGCCCAGTTCCGAGCGGCCGCATCCGACGATCTTCGTTATCCACGGTGGTCCTGAGGCGCATGATCGCGACACGTTCTCGCCGCCCGTACAGGCCTGGGTAGACCATGGCCTGGCGGTGGTAATGGTCAACTACCGCGGCTCGTCGGGGTACGGCCGCGCCTGGCGTGACGCGCTGACCGGTAACCCCGGCCTGACCGAGCTGGCCGACATTGCAAAGGTGCACGAGCGCGTGGTCGCGGACGGCATCGCGCAGCCCGACAAGATCGTGCTGAGCGGCGCGTCGTGGGGCGGCTACCTCACCCTGCTCGGCCTGGGCAAGCAGCCCGATCTGTGGTCGCTCGGCGTGGCCGGCGTCCCCGTGGCCGACTATTTCGCCGCGTACGAGGACGAGATGGAGCCGCTCAAGGCGTACGACCGCGCGCTGTTCGGCGCGTCGCCGGAAGAAAACCCGCAGGTCTACCGCGAGCGCAACGCGCTGACATTCGTCGACGACGTCCGCGTGCCGGTGATGATCCTTGCCGGCGCCAACGACCCGCGCTGCCCAATTCGCCAGATCGAGCTCTACATCGACCGACTAACCGAGCTGGGCAAGCCGCATGAGGTTCTGAAGTACGACGCCGGCCACGGTTCGCTGCGAACCGACGAGCGCATCCGCCAGCTGGAGGCGGAGATCAACTTCGTGGCGCGCCACATGGGGACGCAGCCCGCCCAGTAAGGCTCGCGCGCCTCAGCAGCTCTTGCTGGTCAGCGTCTTGGTCGCCAGAACGTGCTTGTTGTGCAAGACCTTCAGCACGACCTGGACGCGATGCTCGCTCTGGTCCTTGGGGTCGTAGGCGTACCAACGCGTGTGGTAGTAGCTGTTGGCGTCGTCGGGGAAGGTCACCTTGACGGGGTCAAAGGTGTACTCGGTGATCCAGCTGTTGTTGCTCGCCTTGTGATGCTGGGCGACGGCCGACAGGGTGAACTTGTTGGCGCCCGACGACCCGTGCTCGGTGACTTTTACCTTGAGCAGCACCTCGCCATGATGGAAGTCGCCGCCCGACGTCTTGCAGCTGTTGCGACGGATCTCGAACCCGAACGTGTCGGCGGCTTGTGCGGTTGTCGGGGCGACCAGCGCCACGAGGAGGAGCCCCAGCACGCCTGCGCGGCCCGTCGCCGCCGCCAAATGCGCTAGCACGACTTGCCTATGACCAGCTTGGAATACAACACCGTGTCGTTGTGCCACGCCCGGACTCGCAGGGCGATCTTGTGATAGGCGTTGTGGTTAGGCGCGTATGCGAATTGGCGCGACTCGTAATGCGAGCTGCCGTCGTTGGCGAACGACGGCTTGTCGGCCGGGGGCCACTGGTATTCCTTGGTCCACTTAGCGCCATGGATGGGCCGGTGCCAGACCTGGCCCACGAAGGTGAAGCGGGTGGTGCCCGACTTGCCGTACTCGATGATGCGCACCCGCAGGACGCCCTGGCCCAAGTGGTACTTGCCGGCCCCGGCAACGCACGTGTCGCGTTCGATGGTCACGCTGAAGGAGGAAGCTGCGACAGCCTGGCCCGGAAGCAGCATCACGCACAGCAGTGCGCACGGAAGCAGAAGTGCGGCTAGGCGCTTTCGCATGTGTCCCTCCGAGCGCGATCCCTCAAGGCACTGGGCGTTCACGGCAACCCACTGCGCAGGTCCCAAATCCTACCCCGAACGAACCTCCCGACGCGAATCCGGACCTGTTTGCGTCGGACAGTGCGACGGCCGGGCTGGGCTGCCCGGCCGTCGGTTGTGCGTGGTCAGCGAGTGACTAACACTTCACGCTATGGAACGTGGACGACGCGAGCACGTGGTTGCCGTTCCATGCCCGGAGCCGGAAAACGATCCGGAAGTAATAGGAAGAGTTGCCGTTGTAGCTGCGGTATGCGGTCAGCGTGTGACTCCGGCTGTTGTGATAGAAGCCGTAGTAAGCCTGGTTCCAGGTGTAGACGGTCTGCCAGCCATTGAACACCTTGCGCTGCGCCCAGCTGTCGATGGTGAGACGGTTGGCCGGCGTATACCCCGCGGCCATGTCCTTCATTTTGAGGTTGACCTGGTTGCCGTAGCAGTAGTTGTAAACGGTCTTGTACGTGTAGCCACCGGCGGCAGCTGTCGTTGCCGGCAGAGCCAGCGCGATCGCCAGCACCACCAACGCCCAGAACAGGCCGAAACGTTTGCGCATGGAGCGGATCCCCTCCCGTTACCAACTCGTGCGTGCGACCGTGACGGCCATCATGCGCAGCGAGTGCGCGTCGATGGTCGCATCCGTTGTCAAGGTGCAACGGCGCCGACCTACATCGGCGCGAACTGCGCGGTGAAGTGGCGCAACGCCGGCGGCGCGCTCGTGATGCGGTAGCCACGCAGCTCGTGTGACCGCTGAGCGACCCGCTGGATGACCTCGATCGTGTAGTCGATATGCGACTGGGTGTATGTCCGGCGTGGGATTGCGAGGCGCACCAGATCCTGCGCGGCCGGGCTTTCCGTGCCGTCGGAATGCATGCCGAACATGACCGTGCCGATCTCGACTCCGCGGATGCCGCCCTCGCGATACAGAGCCACGGCGAGCGACTGGCCGGGGTACTCCAGCGGCGGGATGTGGGGCAGCATCTCACGCGCGTCGATGTACACGGCGTGGCCGCCGATGGGCATGATCACCGGCACGCCGCTCGCGTCGAGCGCCTCGCCCAGGTACGCGGTTGATCGGATGCGGTAGCGCAGATAGTCCTCGCCCACGACCTCCTCGAGGCCCTGTGCGATCGCCTCCAGGTCGCGCCCGGCCAGCCCCCCGTAAGTCGGGAATCCCTCGGTCAGGATCAGCACGTTGCGGCACGCCTCAGCGAGCTTGTCGTCGTTCATCGCCAGCCAGCCGCCGATATTGGCGAGGCCGTCCTTCTTGGCGGACATGGTCATGCCGTCGGCCAGCGCCGCCATCTCATGCACGATGTCCGGGATCGACTTGTCGGCGTAGCCCGGCTCACGCTCCTTGATGAACCACGCGTTTTCAGCGAAGCGGCAGGCATCGAAGAAAAGGGGCAGGCCGTAGCGCGTGCACACCTCGCGCACGGCGCGCATGTTGGCGAGCGATACCGGCTGACCACCCATCGAGTTGTTGGTGATCGTCATGAACACCAACGGGATGTTCTCGACGCCGCGTTCCTTGATGAGCCGCTCGAGCGCGGCGACGTCCATGTCGCCTTTGAACGGCAGGATTTCGTGCGGGTTGTATTTGGGCGTCAGGTCGACCGCTTCAGCGCCGGTGTTCTCGACGTTGGCGCGCGTCGTGTCGAAGTGCGCGTTGTTGGGCACGATCTTGCCCGGGCCGCCGACGACGCTGAACAGGATCTTCTCCGCCGCGCGGCCCTGGTGCGTGGGAATGACGTGCTTGA